>CAYQBR010000224.1:1771-2928 GCA_964415735.1 uncultured Klebsiella sp.
CAGCGGTCCCACACATCCTCGGGCGCCAGCTTGATGCCGCGCGGCAGCAGATTGCGGAACTCGCAGAATTCGCGCAGGGCATCCAGCAGACCGGTGCGCAGGCCGTTCACATGAGTGCCGCCCTGCGCGGTGGGAATCAGGTTCACATAGCTTTCGGCCGTGACTTCGCCGCCCTCGGGCAGCCACTGCACGGCCCAGTCCACGGCTTCGTCATTGCCCTGCATGGAGCCGGTGAAGGGCTGCTCGGGCAGCACGGGCCAGCCCTGAGTGGACTGGGTCAGATAATCGGTGAGGCCGTCCTCGAAATACCACTCCTCGCTCTGGCTCTTGTCGCCCTCGGCGGTGTTGTCGACGAAACTCACGCGCAGGCCCGAGCACAGCACCGCCTTGGCGCGCAGCACATGCTTGAGGCGGGCGATGTTGACCTTGGGAGTATCGAAGTATTTCTCGTCGGGCATGAAGCGCACCGTGGTGCCCGTCATGCGCTTGGGCGCCGTGCCGATGGCCTGAAGTTCGGAAGCCTTCTCGCCGTCGCGAAAGCGCATCTGGTAGAGCGTGCCGTCGCGACGCACCAGCACCTCGAGATCGCGTGACAGGGCATTCACCACGGACACGCCGACGCCGTGCAGGCCGCCGGAGTATTTGTAATTCTTGTTCGAGAATTTGCCGCCCGCGTGCAAGCGCGTGAGGATCAGTTCCACGCCACTGACTTTCTCTTCCGGGTGCATGTCCACCGGCATGCCGCGGCCGTCGTCCGTCACCTCGATGAAGCCATCGCGCTGCATCACCACCGTGATGTGCTTCGCGTGTCCGGCCAGCGCCTCGTCGACGCTGTTGTCGATGACTTCCTGCACGAGATGATTGGGACGGCTGGTGTCGGTGTACATGCCCGGTCGCCTGCGGACCGGGTCGAGTCCGGTCAGGACTTCGATGGCATCGGCATTGTAACTAGTGCTCATTGCGTGTGGACTCTGCGTGATTCGCTCGGAGATGAGACAGCGGTTCGCCTGCGGGCGTCAGCGTTGGGACAGGAACCGGATGATGTCAGGCAGCATGGCATCGTAATTCACGAAACCGTGATTGCCGCCGGGCTGGATTATACTCACTGAGGACTTGTACTTGTCTACCGCGTGCCGGTAATCCAGGGTCTCGTCGCC
>CAYQBR010000225.1:0-2925 GCA_964415735.1 uncultured Klebsiella sp.
GGGGGCGTCAGTTCTGGGCCTCCATCGAGTGGACGCCTGGCGCATGATCCGGTAAGGATTGGCGGGCGGGGTGCGCTCGCCGGTCCATTCCAGAGGGCCGACACTTTCCTGTGTCGGCCCTTTTTTTACCAGTAGGCTTCGAGAGTGATGTGCCCGGTGCGGCCCTCGACGCTGCGCACGAAACCGCGCTGCTGCAGGGCCGCGAGGGCGTCCTGCACCATGCCGGGATTGCCGCACAGCATGAAACGCGAACGCTCCGGCGCAAAGCTGCGGCCCGCCACACGCTCGAGCGTGCCGCTGCTGATGCTGGCGGGAATGTGGCCGTGCACGGTGTTCTCGACCTTCTCGCGACTGACGAAGGGGATGAAGGTGAAGCGCTCACCGTGTCGGCTGCGCAGTTGCTCGATCAGCGCGTGGTAGGCGATGTCCTTCCAGTGCCGCACCGCATAGACCAGCACGATGTGCGCGAAACGCTCCCAGGGCTGCGGCGTGCGCAGCAGCGACAGGAACGGCGAGACGCCGGTGCCGGTGGCCAGCAGCCAGAGGTCCTGTCCGTCCGGCACCTGATCCAGCGTGAAACGCCCTTCGGGTGTCTGCTGCACCCAGACGCGGTCGCCTTCCTGCAGGCGACCGAGTGCCGCCGACAACTGCCCGTCCATCGGCGTGTGGAAGAAGAACTCCAGTGGGGAAGTGCCCGGGCTGCTGAGGATGGAGTAGGGCTGGGCAACGCGTTCGCCAGCGATGTCCAGGGCCAGCGCCGTGTACTGACCGGCCTGGAAGGGGGCGACATCGGCGTCAATGCGCAGGGAAAACAGGTTGGGCGTCCAGTGCGTGGTGCTGGCCACGCTGCCTTCTATCCACCGGGTGATCTGCTCGGACATTGTTGACTCTTCGTGTGCGGTAAGTGGCGGGCGCGCATTGTCGCACATCCCGGGAAGGCGTTGGCACTGCCGGAGCTCTTTCTGCAGCCTCGAACGCCAGTGCCCTGTTACGGCATCACGGGGCGAATGCCCAGGTGAGGGTGATGCCGGCGCGCACGTCCTCGTCGAGTGGCGCAAAGACGGCATCGACATCGGCCCGGGTGGCGATCACCTGGGTCAGCAGGGTGAGGTGATTGCTCAGCGTGTATGTCAGCGCCACGCTGCCCAGCACCGAGCCGGCATCGAGCGCGCTCTGCAGGGTCACGGCCAGCAGCAGATCGCCATTGCGCATCGAGTGGCTGTAGCGCAACAGCGCATTGCCCGTCACTTCATCCCCCGCCAGTCTCTCGCCCGACTCCAGCACGCTGTGCGGGCGCAGCACCGTCTGCGCCGACACGCCGAGGATCAGGCTTTGTTCGTTGCTGAAGGCGTACTCCAGCCCCGCCGTGCCTGCCAGCTGATCCACGGCCCGCGTGCGCGCCGTGAGCGAACCGTCTGCAGCCGTATGCTGCACGTCGGCCAGCACGCCATGGCTGAAGGCGATGTCCAGATTCAGCAGCAAACGACCGATGGCGCGATTCGCGCTGGCTCCCAGCAGCAGGAAATCGTTCTCCTGCGCCACGGCGTCGCCCGCGCCCGAAGGCGGTGCGCCGTAGCGCAACTGGTTCTCGTAGAGATAGGCCGCCATCAACGAGACATCACTGCCGGTGAAGCTCCAGCGCAGTTTCGAACCCGCCTCGAACAGGGGCTTGTCGCGCCGCAGGTCGGTGAGATTGAACGCCGGCTCGAAGAAGAACGGACTGCCGCGCACCGGCGGCGGATTGAACTCCGGGTAGAGGTTCACGAAGCTGGACAGGCTGCTCGTCTCGCCATAGCGATCCCACACCAGCAGCCACTGGTTCAGCCGCGCATCCTCGATGTCGATGATGCTCAGGTCGCGGTACTCGCTGGTGTTGATCACATCCAGCACCGAGTTGCCGACGTTCTCGCCCCAGACCACGGTCTGGGCGCCCAGCTTGAGGCTTTGCGTGTCGGTGCTGCGCTGCACGAACAGTTCGTGCAGGCGGTATTCGGTATCCACCTCGCGCCCGTTGGCGCGGTATTCGTAGTCGCCAGGCCAGTAGACCCGCGCCTGGGCGCTGCCCTGCAGCAGCCAGCCCGGGGCGAAGGCATTCTGGTAGCGGGCGAGCAGGCTTAGCCGGCTGTTCTCGGTGGCGGCGCTGCGGGGCAAGGCGAAGCCGCCAGGCAGCTCGACCGTGTGCGAGTTGACATGCGCCAGCACCTGCTGGCTCAGGCGGAAGGTGAAGGGCTGCAGCCAGGCCGGTCGACTCTGCTCGCCGCTGGCGAAGAGGTCTTCGCCAGGCGCGTCGAAGGCGGCGCCGTCGAAGCTGAGAGTGTCCAGTGAGAAGTCCTGGGCCAGAGCAACATGGCCTGGCGCGAGGAGCGCGGCGCAGAGCAGAAGGCGGGCGCGCTCAGTCAATTTGTGCCCGCAGCTTCTGCAGTTCGGCCTCGCGGAAGGCCACGTCGGTCAGGGTGCGCTGGCTGAGGAAATCCTCGGGCACCTCGAGTCCGGTGTTGATCTCCAGGATCGCCAGATTGGAGAGCCGGTTGCTCACCAGATTCATCATGGTGAGCGAGCGCGCCACCCAGACCCCGTTCACCTGCTCGACGCGCGAGGCCAGCAGGCGCTTGATCTCGCGCCCGTGCTCGTCATACATGTCGGCGCGCAGGGTCACATAGCGCTCCTTGTCGATGTACTGGACGATGCGGGCGTAGCGGGTGTTGCGCGCCCGTTCCGCATTGGGAATGGACTCGATCTTCCATACCTCGCGGCCCGCTTCGGTGGTCTCTTCCAGAATGCTCAACGTGTATTCGTCCAGCTTGCCCGTGTCCTGGTCCTCGGTGGTGAACTCGGAACCGAACAGCGCAGCGGGCTCGCTGTCCTCGGCGCTGCCGCTGGCGATGCGCTTGACCGTGCCCAGCGCGGAAAGGTAGAGCCAGGTCT
>CAYQBR010000226.1:0-2925 GCA_964415735.1 uncultured Klebsiella sp.
CCGCCTCGAAGTTCTGCGTCATCGCATAGGCATTGCCCAGGTTGTAGTGATTGTCGGGATTGGTGCCCGGGTCGAGGCTGTAGGCCTGCACGGCGCCGGCGAAATCCCCGGCCCGATAGGCAGCCGTGCCTCGCCATTCGGGCGACTCGAACAGCCCGGCGGCGCCCACCACATCCTCCTGCGCAAAGGCTTCCGCACCTTGCTGGTCACGGGTCTTCCACAGATCAGTCCATTCCGCTGCCTGGGCTTGCTGTGCGGGGCTGAAGAGGGCCCCCGCGCCAGTCAGCACCAGGGCGATGCTCAGCAGCCAGCCGCGGCGGAAAGCCATCGCTCCCAGCGGCAGGATGAGCACCAGCAGCCAGGGGCCGGCCTCGAACCAGATGTCGAAGTTCTCTTCCACGGCGCTGAGTTCGTCTTCGTCCAGGAAACCATTGTCTTCCAGCAGATAGTCCAGGTCTCTACCGGTGAGGTCGAGATCGGCATAGCGTCCGCCCGTTCGTTCCGCCAGGTCCTGCAGGCTGGTGCGGTCCAGGCGCGCCACGACGATCTGGCCGTTGGCATCGCGCAGGAAATCTCCACCGGCGGCAGGAATGGTGGCGCCGGCATCGGTGCCCACGCCCAGGATCAGCAGGCGATAACCGCTCTGGGACAGCATCAGTTCCAGGTCGGCGTGATCACTGCGTTCGACGCCGTCGGTCACGAGAAGGATGGTGCCGGAGGTGGCTCCGGAATCCGCGAACAGCTGCCGCGCCTGTTCGATGGCGGCCACGGTGTTGCTGCCGAAAGCCGGCATCATGTTGGGGTTGATCGAGGGCACCAGGGAGCGGATCGTCACCGAGTCCTCGGTCAGTGGGGTCACCACATGGGCATCCCCTGCATAGACGATCAGGGCGGTCTGGCCTTCCACGCGACGGTCAAGCACATCGATGATCTTGCGCTTGCTGATGGTCTGGCGGTTGGGTTCGTAGTCAGTGGCGTACATGGACAGGGACTGGTCGTAGACAATGACCATGGCGTCCTGCCGTGCCTGCACCGGTTGCGGGATCTTCTCCCAGACCGGCCCGGCAAGGGCCAGGATGGACAGCACCCAGAGCGAGAGCAGAATCACCAGCGGCGTGCGTTCGGCCGCGCTCTTGGTGTTGTCCAGCAGATAGGGGAGCAGCTCCTTGTCGATGGCTCTGTCCCAGGCGCTGGCGGTTTCGTTCAGGCGCCACAGATACACCACGAACAGCAGGGCAGGAATCAGGGCCAGCAGCCACAGTGGCCTCAGGAAGTGGAACTCGTTCAGGAAGAGCGCAAGCTGACCGGAATCTGGCATCACTGACCTCCCGTTGCGGTCTGTCCGGCATTCGTGCCGGTCGGCGCCGTGGCGGAGCGACTGAAGAGGATGGCCCAGGGGAAACTCAGGATGGCGAGCAGGAAGCTGAGCAGCACGGCCAGCCCCAGAGGCCAGTAGAACAGGACGTTGATGGGGCGGAAGGTCTGCTGGTCCTGTTCGATGGCTTCCAGGGTGTCGAGCTCGGCATAGATGTCGATCAGGTCCTGCACATCGCGCGCACGGAAGTAGCGGCCGCCGGTGGATTCGGCGATCTGCGTGAGGTTCTCTTCATCCAGCTCGGCAGACGGGTTGATCGCCCGCGCGCCCTGGAAGGAGCGCTGCACGAGATTGTCGGCACCCATGCCGATCGTGTAGATCTTGATGTTCTCGGTCTGGGCCAGCTGGCCGGCCTGCAGCGGCGTCACCGCGCCGGCATTGTTCACGCCGTCGGTGAGCATGATCATCACCCGGCTGTCGGCCGGGCGCTCGCGCAGATGCTTCACGCCCAGCCCGATGGCGTCACCGATGGCCGTGGCGGATTCCTCGATCATGCCGATCTCCAGTTCCGCGATCAGCTTGGCGACGGTGCTGCGGTCGAAGGTCAGCGGTGTCTGGATGTAGGCGTGGGCGGCGAAGAGAATCAGGCCGAGGCGATCGCCTTCGCGGCGTTCGGCAAAGTCACTGACCACGGCCTTCATCACTTCGAAGCGGGACAGTTGGGCGTTGTTCAGCACCATGTCGCGTGCCTCCATGCTGCCGGAGATGTCCACCACCAGCATCAGGTCGCGTCCTGTGGACGGCAGCTCGATGGGTTCGCCCACCCATTGCGGCCGGGTGGCGGCGATGACCAGCGCGATCCAGATCAGACACAGCAGGATCAGCTTGATGAGTCGATTGGTGTCGGAGCGCACCGAGTCGCCCTGCAATTGCGACATGCGCTGGAAGAAGGGGACATACAGGGCGGCATCCTGGCGCGCCGCCCGCCCGAAGAAGCGGTACACCAGCAGGGGGAGGGGCAGTGCCAGCAGGGCCCAGGGCCAGGTGAACTCAAGCATGGTCAGACACCGGCGTCGACGACGACGCATTCTTGGGGGACTTGTCCGGGGCGATTCTAGCCAAATAGAGGCTGCTGATCCATTGATGGGCCATCTTGTAGAGGCGGTCCGTGTCAACCTCCCATTCTCTTGCGAAACGGCCCTCGCTCAAGGTTCGGGCGAGGCCGTCATCGAGCAGCGAGGCATCGCCGTGATTCCGCAAAAAGCTGATCCAGGCGGCGCCGCCGAGGCTGGCAAAGTTCTCGTGCGGGAAGTTCTTCATGGCGACTCGGCGCAGCACCGCATTGACATCGCTCACGAAGACCAGGTTCAGGGCAGCGATGTCCTCGGGCGACCGTCCCTCGGAGTGCTGCTGCAGGGCCGCCAACTGCTTGTCCAGCTCGGCAATGGCGAACTGCCGTGCGCGCGCCAGCTTCCAGCCGGCGTAGTAGCGACGTGCGAACCAGACGGCCGCGGCACACAGAAGGAAGAACAGAATCCACCAGCCCGGTGCCGGCGGCCAGAAGCCCACCGGTTCCGGCAGGTGAATGTCTGCAAGCTGGCTTAGAGGGT
>CAYQBR010000227.1:0-2921 GCA_964415735.1 uncultured Klebsiella sp.
TGGTGTGCAGCAAGTGCGGGCTGGTGGAGGAATTCTTCGACGAGGTGATCGAGACCCAGCAGGAGAAGATCGCGGCCAAGTTCGGGTTCGAGATCACCGATCACAGCCTGTATCTCTACGGTATCTGCAAGTCCTGCCAGAGCACCTGACTCAGGCTTTCAGCATTTCCTCGGCATGCGCCAGGGATTCCGGTGTGAATCCCGCGCTGCCGGTTTCACCGCCCAGCATCCGGGCGATCTCCCGCACTTTCTCGTCACGCGTCAGCGCCCGGATGCGAGTGCCCACGCGATGCCCCTCAGTGCCGGTGTCACCCTTGCTGACGAACAGATGATGGTGCCCCTGACTAGCGACCTGGGCCTGATGCGTCACGCACAGCACCTGGCCGCGCTCGCCCAGTTCGCGCAGCAGTCGCCCGACAGCGCGCGCCACGCCGCCGCCGATGCCGACATCCACTTCGTCGAACACCAGCGTGGGCGTGGCCGAGGTCTGCGCCGTGATCACCTGGATCGCGAGGCTGATGCGAGAGAGTTCTCCGCCCGAGGCGATCCTGATCAAGGGGCGGGGTTCCTGTCCGGGATTGGTGCTGACCAGGAATTCGACTGTCTCAAGGCCGTGAGGGGAGAGCGCGTCGGAGCCGCTCGGGCTCAAGGCGACACTCAGACGGGCATTGCTCATGCCCAGTTCGGCGATCTGGACATTGATGCGCTCGCCGAGCACCCTTGCCGCTGTTGTGCGCAGAGCGCTGAGGCGGCTCGCCTGGGCGGTGTAGTCGCGGCGCAAGGCAGCATCCCGCGCATGACAGTCGGCCAGGGCGTCGTCGTTGTTCTCGTATCCCGCCAGCTCCTCGCGCAGTCGGGACGTCAGCGCGGGCAGGTCCTCCGCGCGCACCTTGTGCTTGCGAGCCTGCTGCTGGATGTCGGCCAGACGCTGGTTCACTTCCTCCAGGCGCTGGGGATTGGCGTCGAAGGCATCGAGAGTGCGGCGCAATTCGCTGACGGCTTCCTCGACGGCGATGGCGGCGGAGCCGAGCAGCTCGTTCACGCCGTTCAGGGCGTCGGTGCGACTGCCCAGTTCGTGCAGCAGCGATTGTGCGTGCTGCAGGCCGTTCAGCAGCGTGGGTTCGTCGCTGTCGCTGCACAGTGCCAGCAACTGCTGAGCCGTGCTCAGCAGGGTGTCGGCACTGTTGAGGCGGCGGTATTCGGCCTGCAACTCGTCCAGTTCACCTTCCTGCAAGCCGAGTTCCTGCAGCTCCTGCAGCTGGAAATTCAGCAGGCTCAAGCGGGTGCCCGCCTCCAGACTGCGCTGACGCAGCGCGTCGAGCTGTTCGTGATTGCGGCGCCATTCGCGGCTCAGGCGCCGAATCTCGTCCAGCAGGGCCGTTTCCCCCATGAACTCGTCGAGCAGGCGCAGATGCGTGGCCTTGCTGAGCAGGGACTGGTGCTCGTGCTGGCTGTGGATGTCGATGAGCATCTCGCCCACGTCCTTGAGCACCTGCAGCGTGACGGGGTAGCCGTTCACCCACGCGCGTGAGCGGCCATCGTCGGCCACGACACGGCGCAGCAGGCACAGCTCAGGCTCGTCCTCGCTCAGCAGTTCGTTGTCCTGCAGCCAGGCTCTGGCCAGGGGCTGGTCGCTGGTGTCGAAGCGGGCCGTGATGTCGGCGCGGCTGGCATTGCTGCTGATGACGCCCTTGTCGGCACGATCCCCCAGCGCAAGACCGAGCGCCCCGAGCATGATGGATTTGCCCGCACCGGTCTCGCCGGTGATGACGGTCATGCCAGGCAGGAACTCGATATCCAGGGAGTCGACGATGGCGTAATGGCGGATGGAAAGCTGTATGAGCATGCCTGCGACTATAGCCCAGGCACCGCGATCTTGTCAGTGCCGGCAGGCCCTCGCGGGGTTCCTGGCAGACAAATTTCCGCGCGCTGGCTTGAATCGATGAGTCCCGCCCCCATAACCCTGGCCATGTCAAAAAACCCTTGGAAGGAAAAGGAATGAACGATCACACCGAATCGCAGACTCAGGAAGAACGACAGGACGAAGCGGCCGCGGCCGCGCAGGACGCCGGCGACGAGCAGTCCGCCCTGCGCGATGCGTTGCAGAAACTGGCCCAGGCGGAAACCCTGATCATGCATCAGAAGGATGAAGTGCTGCGCGTGCAGGCGGAGATGCAGAACCTGCGCCGTCGCACCGAACAGGATGTGGAGAAGGCCCACAAGTTCGGCCAGGAGAAGCTGAGTGCCGAACTGCTGGCCGTGATGGACAATCTGGAGCGCGCGCTGCAGGTGGCCGTGGACCGCGAGAATGAGTCCGTGCAGTCCCTGCTGACCGGCGTGGAGTTGACACTCAAGAGTTTCGCCGACTGCTTCCGCAAGTTCGGCATTGAGCAGGTCGATCCACTGGGCGAGCCCTTCGATCCTCAGGTGCATCAGGCCATGGCCATGCAGGAAAACCCCAATGTCGAGCCCAACACCGTGACCGGCGTCATGCAGAAGGGCTACACGCTGCACGGTCGCGTGCTGCGCCCCGCGATGGTGATGGTGTCCAGGGCCCCATCGGCCGGCATCGACGCCAAGGCGTGAAGAGGATTTCCGGGGCGGCCCTTGAAATCCCCCGGCAGAGGCCAATATAGGTGGCCAGCAGCAATCGAAACCCCGCGCCACGACGGCACGGACCACCCAAAGACACACACAACGGTACATGAATACCAGCGCCGGCAGCCGCATGCTGACCGTTGCGAAACGGAGACTACAGAATGGGAAGAATCATCGGAATTGACCTGGGCACCACCAACTCCTGTGTGGCGATCCTGGATGGCGGCAAGTCACGCGTGATCGAGAACGCCGAGGGCGATCGCACCACGCCGTCGATCATCGCCTTCACCAAGGACGGGGAAACCCTCGTCGGCCAGCCGGCCA
>CAYQBR010000228.1:0-2919 GCA_964415735.1 uncultured Klebsiella sp.
AGACATAGGCCTGCGGCGCCGGCATCAGGCCATCCTCGATGGACTGCACCAGCACACTGATGCGCACGCTGATGACCCGTGACCAGTCGCCGACCTGATCGGCCGTGACATAGGCGTCGACTGTCTTCTTGTTGTCGTTGTCGGCATTGATGCCGTAGAGAATCTGCAGGCTCTCGATGCCCTCGACCAGTTCCTGCGGCGTGCCGGCCGCTGCCGTCTGACTGAGCTCGCGCCGGAACAGTGCCGGCGGGTTGGTGGCGACATTGCCGCGCTTGCCCACATAGAACATGGTGCCCTGCAGCTTGACCAGTTCGCCCCCTGCCTGGGTGCCCAGTGGCAGCGACGTGTCATTGCCGGGCACACAGCCGGACGAGAGCACGGAATTGATGCTGGCGCCGCCGCCGATCTCCTGCACATTGCAGGCCTGCACCCAGTCGGCGCGCTCGCAGTCACTGAGCAGCAGGATGTCGCCATCCTCGATGTCGACGATGCCCGAATTCACCACGGTCATGGCGCCGCCAGGGGAGATGGAATTGATGGTGGCGCCAGTGCCCGAGGCATTCCAGACGCGCACGATGTCCGAATCCGGCACCGCGCTGGTGGCGTCCATGACATTGCCGCCCGAGGTGACCCAGCCACCGGCCGTGGTCACCACCACCGCGACATTGTCCGTGCTGGGCGCGATGTCGCCGGGGCCGGTGTCTTCCGCCTCCCAGCCCTGCAGGCCCGCATTGGGCTGGAACGAGGGCGGCGGCCCGTCGAGCGTGTTGTTGATGTCGCTCTCCTCGATGCTGGCAAGACAGCCGAGATACCCGGCCATGCGCAGCTCGCGCGCCAGGAAGTTGATGGCGTAGCGACCGTTCTCCTGCATCCGCGCACGAGCCTCCTGATCCCGCTCCGTCTGGGAATTGCCCACGTACACCTGCATGACGCCGGCCGCGAGACTCAGCCCCATGACCATGGCGATGAGCAGTTCGATCATGCTGAAGCCACGCGCACGCAGGCCCGCCGGGTGGCGGCCGGAGCGAGCGGCAAAAGCAGGCACAAGCGTCGGGTTCATGGCTGGAAACTCATGGTGAAAAGGTTTTCGGCAGTGCCGTCGCGGTCGGAATCCCACCAGATCTTGATGGCGAACAGGTCGCCCACACCATCACAGGCCGGCGCGGCCGGCGTGCCATCGTCGGGGCTGGAATCATTGCACACAGTGCCCTCGCCTTCGGGCAGCGTGGCGGCCAGCGCCTGTTTCCATTCCGCCACATCATTGGCGGCCATCTGCGCCGGCGTGCAGCCGGAAATGCTGTTGCAGGAGGCGGTGATGGCACCGGCCGCATTGTTGTAACTGCCATCCTCCACGCCCTGCAGATTCGCCCGCACCCGTTCGACGATGTCATTGCTCAGGATGGCGGCCTGCGTGCGCTGATAGGCGCTCTGGGTGTTGCGCAGGCTGACTGTCTGCAGACCTGCCATGCCCAGCATGCCGATCGCGAGAATCAGCAGGGACACCAGGATCTCGATCAAGGTCATGCCCCCCTGTCGTGCACGCATCATGAGCAATCCAGTCCTTCATGAATCCGGCGGCCGCGCCCGGTCAACGCGATCTCGACAGCCTGGGCATTCGCGGAGTTGCCGTCCTCGGGACACAGCAGGAAGGTGGCCACGGCGGCGTTGGTGGCGAAGCCCTGGGCATCGTACTGCTGCATGGCTTCGCTGAATTCGAGTGTGCCGCTGCGCAGGCCCTGATAGACCCGCAGCACTTCGTCGCCGGCATCCACCGACCCGGCACCGCCGGTGGCATCCTCGTTGGCATCGACGAACACGATCCAGCCATCGCTCCAGGCGTCGGCCAGGCAATCGCTGCCGCTGCTGCTGGCACACACGCTGACCACGCCGCCGCGCTTGATCGCCTCGCTGCGCGCGAAGTTGAGACTGGCCACCAGCGCCTTGGCCTGACTGTTGGTGCTCATCCGCGACACGGTGTCCTGCAGACCGGGCAGACCCACTGCCAGCAGAATGCCGATGACACCGACGACAATCATCAGTTCTATCACCGTAAAACCTTTGATTTCATTCATGTTCATCATGACTTGCGAACGCCGTTGCGGCCTGGGGGAAGGCCTCGCACTATTGCAGATAAACCCAGTACCGGCAAGCGCACGGCCACCGTACGCCCGGGCACATTACGAGCTGTGCTGCAGCAAGTATGTGACGCAAGTGGAAGTTTTGCAGATCGGCCGCAGGCGCTTTGCTACACTGTGACGCCTTTCACGCTGACACAGGCTCACGCGGACCCGCCTCGTTCATGGACTACGACATCACTCTGCTGGCAGTGCTGGCCCTCGTCGGGGTGCTGGCCGGCGGCATCAACACCATCGCGGGCGGAGGTTCCAATCTCACCCTGCCCTTGCTCATGCTGCTGGGGCTGCCCGCCGATGTGGCAAACGGCACCAATCGTGTGGCCGTCGCCCTGCAATGTGTCGTGGGCATCCGCGGCTTCCGCAATCACGATCGTCTCGACGAGGCGGCAATTCTGCCGATCCTGGTGCCGACACTCCTGGGCGGCGTGGCGGGCTCGTTCGCGGCAGCCGTGATTCCCGTTGCGGCGCTCAAGCCCATTCTGCTCATCACCATTCTCAGCATGTCGGTGGTGATTCTGGTGAAGCCGTCGTTCATCGCCCCGCCGCCGGGCACGCCCGTGGTGGATGTGCGCGACAATCGCGGCGCATGGTGGATGCTGTTGTTCGCCGGCATTTACAGTGGCTTCGTGCAGGCGGGAGTCGGCTTCATCCTGCTGGCGGCGCTGGCAGGCGGGCTGCGCTACGACCTGGTGCGGGCCAATGCCCTGAAGATGGTGTGTTCGCTCGGGTCCACCCTGATCGCGCTGGGCGTGTTCATCTACTTCGACATGATCCGCTGGGTGCC
>CAYQBR010000229.1:0-2899 GCA_964415735.1 uncultured Klebsiella sp.
AGGACGCTGGCGTCGACATCGACGCGGGCGATGCCCTGGTCGAGCGCATCAAGTCCGTGACCCAGCGCACCCGCCGCCCGGAAGTGCTCTCCGGCCTCGGCGGCTTCGGCGCCCTGTGCGAGATTCCGGCCGGCTACCGCCAGCCCGTGCTGGTCTCTGCCACCGACGGCGTGGGCACCAAGCTCAAGCTGGCCATCGAGATGGGCAAGCACGACACCATCGGCATCGACCTGGTGGCCATGTGCGTGAATGACCTGATCGTGTGTGGCGCCGAGCCCCTGTTCTTCCTCGACTACTACGCCACCGGCGGCCTCAACGTGGACGAAGCGGCCCAGGTGGTCACCGGCATCGGCGAGGGCTGTGTGCAGGCCGGCTGCTCCCTGATCGGCGGCGAGACGGCCGAGATGCCGGGCATGTACAAGAAGGAAGACTATGACCTGGCCGGCTTCGCCGTCGGCATCGTGGAGAAGAGCGAGATCATCGAGAACGAGCGCGTGCAGCCCGGCGACGTGCTGATCGGCATGGCCTCTTCCGGCCCGCACTCCAACGGCTACTCGCTGGTGCGCAAGGTGCTGGAAGTCAGCGGCACGCCGCTCAGCCTGCCCTTCGCCGGCCGCAGCATCGGGGAAGTGCTGCTCGAGCCCACGGAAATCTATGTCAAGGCCATCCAGGCCCTGGAAGGCCATGCCCAGGTGCACGGCCTCGCCCACATCACCGGTGGCGGCATTGTCGAGAACCTGCCGCGTGTGCTGCCCGAGGGCGTGCAGGCGGTGATCGATCTGGGCAGCTGGCAGCGCCCGGAGATCTTCCAGTGGCTGCAGGCCAAGGGGAACATCGCCGATGCGGAGATGCTGCGCACCTTCAACTGCGGTATCGGCATGATCGTCTGCGTGTCCGCCGCAGAAAGCGACAAGGCCTTGTCAATTCTGAAGAATCACAACAAGGGCGCCACCATCATCGGCCGCATCCAGGCCTGCGCCGCCGACGCCCGCCCGGTCGTCCTGGAAGGCAGCCCGCGATGAGCCGCGCGCCCTGCCCGATCGTCGTCCTGATCTCCGGCAATGGCAGCAATCTGCAGGCCCTGATCGACCAGAGCGCCGCCGGCGGCTATGCCATCTGCGGCGTCATCAGCAACAAGGCCGACGCCTATGGTCTCGAGCGCGCCGCCCGCGCCGGCATTCCCACCCGCGTCATCCGACACCAGGACTTTGCCGATCGCGAGGCCTTTGATCGCCGGCTCATGGCGGAGATCGACAGCTTCTCCCCCGCTCTGGTGGTGCTGGCCGGCTTCATGCGCATTCTCAGCGCTGCCTTCGTCAGCCATTACGCGGGACGCGTGCTCAATATCCACCCCTCGCTGCTGCCGGACTATCGTGGCACCCACACCCACGAGCGGGTGCTGGAAGCCGGCGAGAAGGAGCACGGCGTGAGCGTGCATTTCGTCACCGAGGAACTCGATGGGGGCCCGGTGGTGCTGCAAGCCGTGGTGCCTGTACTGCCAGGGGACACCCGGGATGGGCTCGCGGCACGCGTTGCGCAGCAGGAACACCGGATCTACCCGCGGGCCGTCAGCCTGTTTGCCGCCGGACGGCTGCGCATGCAGGGCAATGCGGCCTGGCTGGATGGCGAACGGCTCGGAGCCAGCGGCCTGCGCGAGTACGCGTCGTGACGACACGGCACGCTGCCGCCCTGCTGCTGGCGCTGCTGGCCGGGTCACAGGCCCTGGCCCAGCCGGCACCGGGGGAGCCGGTGCTGCCCCTGGAACCCCCCGTCTTCGAAGCGCGGTATCTCGCCGAATCCATGGGCCTGAGTGCCACCGCCCATCGCGTGCAGACGCGCAGCGAGGACGCCCTCTACACCCTCGAGAACAGTCTGAGTCTGAGCTTGCTGGGCGCCACCGTGGGCACCGTCACCGAGACCAGCGCGTTCCGCTGGCTGGATGGCCAGGTCATTCCCGAGCGCTACCGCTACAGTCAGACGGGCTTGAGTGCCCGCGAGGAGACCGTGGAATTCGACTGGCAGGCCATGAGTGCGCGCAGCAGCCGGGATGAGGAGTCGTGGACGCTGCCGCTCGCCAGCGGCGTGCAGGACAAGCTCAGCTACAGCCAGAACATCGGCACGGACATCGATGCACGCGGCCTGACACAGATGCGCTACCGCATCGTCGACAGCGACGAGATCGAGGAACAGGTCTACGAGCTGGTGGGAGAGGAAACCCTGCAGACCCCGGCCGGGGCGCTGCGGACGGTGAAGATCGAGCGCGTGCGGGCCGGCAACAGCAGCCGGCGCACCACCGTCTGGCTGGCGCGGGACTGGCAGTATCTGCTGGTGCAGCTGGAACAGGTGAGCGGCTCCGGCAATCTCACACGCCTGACGCTGGAGTCGGCCACCGTCAACGGCGCGGCTCTGCAAGGCCAGTAGCCCCGCCAGCGCTCGGCCGTCGCCCGCCTCAGGAAAAGGCCTCGGCGTCCTCCAGCCCTTCCCCGCGCCGGTGCATGTCGTACTTGCGCATCTTCTCCACCAGCGTCGTGCGGCGGATATTGAGCCGGTCGGCGGCGCGCGCCACCACCCCGCCCGCGTCGTTGAGCGCCTGCTCGATCAGGTCGCGCTCGAGCGTGGCCAGGTACTCCTTCAGATCCAGCCCATTGAGCGGCAACAGCGCCTGCACGGTGCCGGCGGGCGCGGCCGTCCCTGCGGGCTGCGCGGCAGGCGCTGCCCCGTGGCTGGCGGCGGCGCCGTTCAGCGCGTCCGCCTCGGCTGCGGCAGCGCCATTGACCGCCACCACCGGCACGAACTCCTTGAGCGCCAGTTCCTCGTCCGTCAGATGGCGGAACTTGGCGGGCAGGTCATTGACGCCGACGATGCTGTGCGGATGCAGGATGGCCATGCGCTCCACCAG
>CAYQBR010000230.1:0-2895 GCA_964415735.1 uncultured Klebsiella sp.
AACCCTCATCTGGCCCAATGGCGCGGATCTGGCGCCGGAGTTCGTCAAGGCGCTGCTGTAAGCACGGCATCCCGCGCCCACTCCCTCCACCCCATGACCTGGCAACTCCCGCGCTGATACGCCCCTTCGCCGCCGAACATGAGCAGTGGGGGCAGCGCCTCGGCCCCGGCGAACGAAAGCCACTTCTCCGGGCCGCGCAGCCAGTCGGAGGCAAACGTCACACCGGACTTGATCTCCACCGCCTGCAGGCCTTCCGGGGTTTCGTAGAGCAGGTCCATTTCGTGGCCGACATTGTCGCGCCAGAAATACAGGTCGGCCGGTCGGCCGGCGTTGTAGCGCCGCTTGACGAACTCCCCGACCACCAGGCTTTCGAAGAGTGCCCCGCGCTGCGCGTGCGTCGCCAGGGCTTCCGCACTGTGGATGCCCAGCAGCCAGGCCATGAGGCCGGTGTCCAGGAAATAGAGCTTGGGTGTCTTCACCAGGCGCTTGCCGAAATTGCGGTGATAGGGTGGCAGTCGCGTCAGCAGATAGCTGGCCTCCAGCACGCTCAGCCACTCCCGCGCAGTTACGGCAGAGATGCCGCAGTCGGCGCCCAGGGACGCCAGATTCAGCAGCTGACCGGAGCGTGCCGCGCACATGCGCAGAAAGCGCTGGAACTGGCTCAGGTCGCGCACCGCGAGCAACTGGCGGACATCGCGCTCGACATAGGTACTGACATAGTTGGCGAACCAGTCGCCGGCAGCGAGCGGGCGGTCGTAAAGCGCGGGGTAGGTGCCCTGCTGCAGCAGGGTGTCCAGGTCGGGCAACAGGTGCGCCGCTGCGAGCTCGCCGGCGCTCAGGGGCAGCAGGTCGACCCGACCGATGCGCCCCGCCAGCGACTGGCTCAGGTTGGCGACAAACTCGAACTGGGCTGAGCCGGTCAGGATGAAATCGCCCATGCGGCCGCGCGCATCCACCAGTCCCTGCAGCCAGGAGAGCAGAGCCGGGCAGCGCTGCACTTCATCCAGGATGGCGCCGTCGGGAAAGCGTTGCAGAAAGCGGAGTGGGTCTTGCTCGGCAAACTCGCGCTCGTCGGGATTCTCCAGCGTCACATAAGGTTTCTGCTGGCCGAACAGGGCCTTGGCCAGGGTGGTCTTGCCCGATTGGCGAGGCCCTGTGAGGGCGAGCACGGGAAAGCCCTTGGCCAGTCGTTGCAGGGTGTCAGCAGCAGCGCGCGGGATCATCTTACAAATCCAAAGTGTTACTTTCGATTTGTAAGATACGCTTATGGTCCGCTATCGGCAAGGGTTGTGGCGTGGCGCTCATCCTCGATTCACACCGCGTAATTCGCGCTCTCCTTCCCCTTTGCCATCACCCCCCCCGTTCGAGTAGGCTCCCGCCGCAGAATCCGCCCCCACCATCCCAACCAGGAGCCACATCGTGACCCGACTCGCCCCGCTCGCTCTGTTTCTTTGTGCCCTGCTGCCGGCCTCGTGGAGCGCCGCGCAGTCCTCAGCTCAGCCCGCCACGACCCAGGACTTCGGGCGCGGCCCGGTGCTCGTCAGCGCCCCGGCCAATGCGGCCGAGGCCACCGCCATGCCGCTGATCGTGCTGCTGCACGGCTACACCTCCAGCGGGCAGAGCATCGCCAATTACTGGGGCATCACCCGCCTGGTGGAAGACTACGGCTTCGTGCTGGCGGCGCCGGATGGACTGCGCGAGGCCGGCGGGAATCAGAACCCGTTCTGGAATGCCACCGACGCCTGCTGCAATTTCGAGAACAACCCGGTGGATGACAGCGCCTACCTGCGCGGCATCATCGACACGCTGATGGGCCAGTACGCCATCGACCCGGACCGCGTCTATGTCATGGGCCACTCCAACGGGGGCTTCATGGCACTGCGCATGGCCTATGAGCACTCCGACGTGCTGGCGGCGGTGGTGAGTCTGGCTGGCGCGAATCATCTAGAGCGCCGCGACCCGCCGCCCCATGCCGTGCACGTGCTGCAGATCCATGGCACCGACGACGAGACCATTGCCTTCCAGGGCGGCGAGATTCAGGAGAACCGCTACCCCAGCGCACGTGCAACGGTGGAGCGCTGGGCCGATTACAACGGCTGCCGTCGTCCGGGTGTGGCCCGTGAAGTGCGGGATCTGGATGCCAGCCTGCCGGGCCATGAGACCGGCGTGCTGAAGTTCGTGGCGGGCTGCAAGCGCGGTGGCTCGGCCGAGCTGTGGACGATCTCCGGCGGCACCCACACCCCGCCCGTGTCCGAGTCCTATGGCGCCCAGCTGGTGGAATGGCTGCTGGCGCATCCGAAGCAGCGCTGAAGCCACAGGCGACTTTCGCTTCTTTCCGATTGGAAATACCGCATTATTCCGGTTATAGTTTCCGCATGATTCCGGTTTAAAGCGTCGCACAACACCGGTCAAAGGGGTTTCATGGCTTATCTTCCGCGCCTGGCAGACCAGGAACTGCAGCGTCGACTCGCCTATGCTGGCGGGGTTCTACTCGAGGGCGCCAAGGCCACGGGCAAGACGGCGACGGCGCTGCAATGCGCGGGGACTGTGCACCACTTCGACGTCGACGCCAATGCGCGGGCGCTGGCGGCTGTGGCGCCGGATCTGTTGCTGCAGGCCAAACGCCCTGTTCTGCTGGATGAGTGGCAATTGGTGCCGGAGCTCTGGAACCACGTCAGGCGAGCGATTGACGCGCAAGGCACTCCGGGACAGTTCATCCTGACGGGCTCGGCGCGGCCCGCCGATGACGTCACCCGCCACTCTGGCGCAGGCCGCATCTCTCGTATGCGCATCCGGCCCCTGAGTGGCTTCGAGCGTGGAGTGGGCCAGCCGCAGGTATCTCTCAAGGCGCTTCTGCGCGGGGAAAGCTTCCATGTTGGCGATCCCGGGCTGAGT
>CAYQBR010000231.1:0-2889 GCA_964415735.1 uncultured Klebsiella sp.
CAGCAGGACTGAGTCAGCCCAGGCCAGCCCCCATGTCCAAGTTCGAATTCATCATGATGTTCGTGTCGGTGGTGGTCGCCTTCGCGCTGGCCGAACTGATGATGGGCTGGGGCCGGCTCATCCGCAGCTGGCCCCAGGTGCAGCGCCCGCTGTTCGTGCTGGGCTGGTCGTTCTGGCTGCTGGTGGTCATCACCTTTCACTACCTGGGCTTCTGGGAATACCAGTACGGCGTGGACCTGCGCTCGGTGGGCCAGATGCTGCTGGGGCTGAGCGCTCCCGTGGTGCTGGTGCTGCTCAGCTTCGTGATCACGCCAGAACTGCGTGAAGGCCAGCTGACCGACCTGGAAGCGCATTACTTCCGCATCAAGGACTGGTTCTTTCCGCTGGTGCTGGTGTTCTTCCTGCTGTCGGCGCTCACCGACACCCTGCTGCCCGACTTCCGCGAGACCTGGGTGTCCCGCATCGTGGGCCCGGCCCTGCTGGCCGTGTCCTTCATTCCCCTGTTCTTCACCCGGCGGCGCGGCGTGCACCTGGCCGTGCTGGCCTTCAACCTGGTGCTGATCGTGGTGTCGAGCTACACCCTCAACGTGCGCGCGCTGTAAGAGCGCTCACACTTCCGTGTAGCGAAAGCAGCTTTCCACGTGGTCGTTGACCATGCCCGTGGCCTGCATGTGGGCGTAGACGATGGTGGAGCCCACGAACTTGAAGCCGCGCTTCTTCAAGTCCTTCGACAGCGCGTCGCTCTCGGGCGATGTGGCGGGTATCTCCTTCAGGCTGCCGCGCCGACCATCCAGCACCTTGCCGCCCGTGAAGCCCCAGACATAGGCATCGAAACTGCCGAACTCGCGCTGCACCTGCAGGAAGGCCTGGGCATTGCTGCGCATGGCGTAGAGCTTGAGGCGATTGCGGATCAGACCCGTGTCCTGCAGACGCTCCTCGATCTCGGCATCGGTCATGGCGGCCACGCGCACCGGGTCGAAGTCGAAGAAGGCGCGGCGATAGTGCTCGCGCTTGCGCAGCACCGTGATCCAGCTCAGCCCGGCCTGCTGGCATTCCAGGGAGAGGAACTCGAAGAGGGTCTGGTCGTCGTGCACGGGCACGCCCCATTCCGTGTCGTGATAGGCCACATACAGCGGGTCGGTCCCGCACCAGGCGCAACGTGTCTTCATGGCAGTCTTCCTTGAAAGAGGGATTCGTGACCCAAGCATAGCGCGAAAGTTTCCTCGCCGGCTTGCCGCGTCGGCCACTGGCCGTGGCGCAGGGTGCCGGCATAGAATCGCCCCGACCCGGCCGTTGTATCCACACGAGAGTTCATCATGCTGACCGCCCCCGATTCGCCCCTGTTCAAGACCACCGCCCTGGTGCTCAGCGCGTTCATGCTGGCCGGCTGCGCCGTGAATCCGGTCACCGGCCAGCGCGAACTGAGCTTCATCTCCGAGCAGCGCGAGCTGAGCATCGGGGCCGAGCAGTATTCGCCCTCGCAGCAGTCCCAGGGCGGCGAGTTCAGTGTCGACCCGCAGCTGACCGCCTATGTGCAGACGGTGGGCCAGCGCCTGGCGGCGGTGAGTGATCGCCAACTGCCGTATGAATTCGTGGTGCTCAACAACTCCGTGCCCAATGCCTGGGCGCTGCCGGGCGGCAAGATCGCCGTGAATCGCGGCCTGCTGACCGAGCTCAACAATGAGGCCGAACTGGCCGCCGTGCTGGGGCACGAGATCGTGCACGCCGCCGCCCGTCACGGCGCCCAGGCCATGGAGCGCGGCATGCTGATGCAGGGCGCCCTGGTGGTGGGCGCCATCGCCGCCCAGGGCAGTGAGTATTCCGATTACGTGGTGGGCGGCGCCATGCTCGGCGCCCAGCTCGTCACCCAGCGCTATGGCCGCGATGCCGAGCGCGAGTCCGACGCCTATGGCATTCGTTACATGGCCGAAGCCGGCTACGACCCGGCCGCCGCCATCAGCCTGCAGGAAGTGTTCGTGCGCCTCTCCGAGGGCCGCGAAAGCAACTGGCTCGACGGCCTGTTCGCCAGCCATCCGCCCTCCCAGGAGCGCGTGCAGAACAACCGCGCCCTGGTGGCCCAGCTGCGTGCCGAAGGCATCAGTGGCGGTGAACTGGGCGAGGAGCGCTACCGCGAGGCCACCGCCTTCCTGCGCGAGACCAAGCCCGCCTACGAGGCCTTCGACGAGGCGGAAAAACTGATTGCCGAGGACAAGCTGGAAGAGGCCGAACGCCGCCTGGAAACCGCCCTCAGCCTGGTGCCCGACGAGGCCCGCTTCCACGGCCTGGCTGCCGACATCCTCGTTTACCAGCGCCGCTATGAAGCTGCCGCGCGCCGTTACGACGACGCCATCTCCCGCGACCCGGACTACTTCGATTACTACCTCGGGCGCGGCGTGGCCTTTGCCCGCCAGGGCAATCGCGAGCGGGCGCGGGAAGACCTGGAGCGCAGCGTCGACCTGCTGCCCACCGCCATGGCCATGAGTGAACTGGGCGAACTGGCGCTGGCGGGCAACGACCGCGTCAGTGCCAAGCAATACTTCCAGGCCGCCAGCGCCGCCGCCGGCCTGGTGGGCGAGCAGTCCCGCGCGGCCTTCATGCGCCTGGACATCCCCGACAACCCCACGCAATACATTGCCGCCGCGCCCATCGTGAACAATGCCGGGCGCTTGCTGGCCCGCGTGGAGAACCGCTCGCCGGTGGCGGTGCGTGATGTCAGCATCGAATTCCAGGCCGTGATCGCGGGCCAGCTGGCCAACCGCACCCTGGTGATTCCGGCGCTGGCGCCGGGCCAGAGTGGCGATCTGGATTCGGGGCTGAACTTCCCCCCGGGCGTGATGCCCACGGCGAATCAGGTGAATGTGGTGGTGCGCGGGGCGGGGGTGGAGTGAG
>CAYQBR010000232.1:0-2875 GCA_964415735.1 uncultured Klebsiella sp.
TGAAAAGCCTGGTGGTGCGCTGCCCGAACTGGGTGGGCGACATCGTCATGGCCACGCCTGTGTTCGAGTGTCTGCGGGCGAATTTCCCCGAGGCGGTCATCACGGCCTGCATCCGCCCCTACGCCCGCGGCATCCTGGAAGACAGCCCCTGGTTCGATCATGTCGTGGACTGTCGTGACAAGGACCTCAAGGGGCTGCGGCAGCTGCGCGCCGATCTGGCGCCACTGCGGCCCGATGCCGGCCTGCTGCTCACCAACACCACGCATTCCTTCCTCAGCTTCAAGTTTGCCGGCGTGCCCGCGATCTACGGCTACCGGCGCAATCTGCGCAAGTATTTCCTGACCGGCGGGCCCGAGCCGCTGCGCGAGGGCGGGCGCTACAAGCCGCTGCCGATGCAGACGTACTACCTGGAATTGTGCCGGCACCTCGATCTGGACCTTCCCGCAACGCCGCGCAGCCGCCTGTATCTCTCACCGCAACGCGAAGCGCAGGGCCTGGCCCGGCTGGCCGCCTGGGGCGTCGAGGAGGGCGATCTGCTCATCGGGCTGAACCCGGGCGCCAGCTTCGGCTCCTCCAAGTGCTGGCCGCCGGAGTATTTCGCGCGTCTGGCGGAGCTGCTGCAGGCGCGCCTGGACTGCAAGCTGCTGTTGCTGGTGGGGCCGGGCGAGGAGAGCATCGCCGAGCGCATCGTCAGCGCCAGCAAGGCGCGCATCATCAACACGGCGGCGGCGCAGGTGGACCTGGCGCAACTCAAGCCGCTGATCAAGCGCTGCAATCTGCTCATCACCAATGACACCGGGCCGCGGCACTATGCCGTGGCCTTCGACGTGCCCCACATCGTGCTGATGGGGCCGACCAATGCCCGCTACACCGCCACCAATCTGGAACACACCACCGTGCTGCAGCGCGATCTGCCCTGCGTGCCCTGCCACAAGAAGACTTGCCCTCTCGGCCACCACGCCTGCATGCGCGAGATCACGCCCATGCACGTGCTGGACGTGGTGCTCAACAACATGCGCCTGCCTGCAGGCGCCGGGAGCTTCCCATGAAACCCGCCTGGTATCAGCAGCAATGGGACGCGCTCAAGACGCAGTCCGCACCCGCGCCCGAGCAGCTGCGTTCGCTCGCCCAGCGCATCGCCGCCAGCTTTGTGGACCGTTACTTCTACAGCGACGAGTACAACGAGCACTACATCCGGCTGATCTGCGAGATGGCCACGCACTTCGCCGATCCCGGTCTGAACCAGATTGCCGCACGTACCCTGTTCGGCGTGATCGTCGAGCGGCTGTGTGACGACTTCGAGGAGCTGCAGACAGAGACCTACAACCGCCTGATCTGCCAGGTGACCGCCTTCCTGCGTGCGCTGCCGGCCGGAGCCCGCCTTGGGGCGAGGCTCGACGCCTTTCACCTGCAGACGCAGGAACAGTTGTACCAGCGCATCGAGTCCACCCGACTCAGCCCCGATCTGCCGCTGCCGCGCGGCTTGCGTCCACGCAAGATCCTGATCCTGTCGCGCGTCACCATCGGCGCGGACGTGGCGGTGACCAGCGTGATCTGCCAGCGCCTGGCGAGCGCCTGGCCCGGCGCGGAACTCGTGGTGCTCGGCAATGCCAAGCTGCGCCAGATCATGGCGCCGCAGTCGGGGTTGCGGGTGCGCGATCTGCACTATGCGCGTCATGGCGGACTGGTGGAACGCTTCAGCGTCTGGCTCGATCTGGTGGACACCGTGCAGGAGGAACTTGCGGGGCTGCAGGAGGGGGAGTACCTGGTGTTCGACCCGGATTCCCGCCTGACTCAGCTGGGCGTGCTGCCGCTGGTGCCCGACCGCTGGTATCGCTTCTTCAACAGTCGCGGCAAGGCCGGCTATCCCGTGAAGGGGTCGATCTCGACACTCACTAATGTCTGGCTGGACGCCGTGCTGGGCCAGGGCGAGTACTGCTACCCGCGGGTATGGCTCGCCCCGGACGTCGTCGAGGCCGCCGCGCGCTTCATCCGTACGCAGTCCCATGGCGGCAGGCGCAGGGTCGTGACCCTCAACTTCGGTGTGGGCGGCAATCCGCGCAAGCGGGTGGAGGGCGAGTTCGAGGCCGAACTGGTGCTGAGTCTGCTGCGTGAGCCCGACACCCTGGTGCTGCTGGATATGGGCTTCGGCGAGGAAGAGACCGCCCGCAGCCATCACGTTCTGGCGCGCGCGCAGGAGGCCGGGCACGTCACGGCCCAGCGGCGTTTCGGCGACCTGGCAGGCGCCGATCCGCAGGCACGGCTGCTGGGTATCGAGTGTGATGTCGGCGAGATCGCCGCACTCATCGCCCGCAGCGACGAGTTCATCGGCTACGACTCCGCCTGCCAGCACATCGGCGCCGCACTGGGGGTGCGCACCTGCACGGTGTTCGCCGGCAGCAACAACGCGCGCTTCATCCGGCGCTGGCATGCCACCGGTCCGAACAGCAGTGAAATCCTGTATGTAGACACGCTCAGCCGCGAGCACCAGATCGACATTCGAGAACTTCTGGAACGCTTGCAGGATCTGAGATGTCACTGAAATTCCCACTATTTTCGTGGTCGACAAGCGTGCCTGTCGAACAAGCGTTCGGTGTTTGCTTCCCTCCTTTCATCTGGTGTATAAGACGCCTCGTCGTTGCAATTTGTCACTTTGTCCCTGATCGTTGACGCGGGGATGAACAGCGACCACCTCGAATTTCTGCCGCCTCTCATCGCTAGCCGAGAGGTGCAACAGGGAACGACGGAAAGCAAGCGGATGCACAGGGAAAGACGAAGACGCATCCTGGTCTGACATGACTGGCTCACACAGAGGAGCAAGCGTGGCAGGCCGATCATTACAACAAAAATGAAACAGATCTGGAGGAAGTAAATG
>CAYQBR010000233.1:0-2856 GCA_964415735.1 uncultured Klebsiella sp.
AGCTGCGATCGTGGGAGATGATCAGCAGCGTGCCCTGATAGCGCTTGAGCCATTGTTCCAGCCACAAGGTGGCTTCCAGATCCAGGTGGTTGGTGGGCTCGTCGAGCAGCAGCAGGTCAGACGGCGCCATCAGTGCCGCTGCCAGATTCAGGCGGATGCGCCAGCCGCCCGAGAAACTCGAGACCGGATTGTCGAACTGCTCGGCCGAGAACCCCAGACCGGAGAGCAACTGCATGGCGCGGTAGCGGATGTCATAGCCCCCGATCTTGTCCATCTCGCTGTGCAGATGAGCAATGGCCGCGCCGTCCCCGCGCGCCTCGGCTGCCAGCAACTGGCGCTCGATGGAGCGAAAGCCCGCGTCGCCATCGATGACATAGTCCACGGCGGAGGCTGCCGAGGCCTCGGTCTCCTGCCGCATGTGGGCGCAGCGCAGGCCGTCGGGCATGGACAGCTCGCCCTTGTCGAGCGCCAGTTGCCCCAGAAGGCAGGCAAACAGACTGGACTTGCCGCTGCCATTGCGCCCGATCACGCCAATCTTCTGGCCGTTGTGAATGGCCAGGCTGGCGTCGCGCAGCAGCACCAGTTCGCCGCGCATGAGCGTGGCATTGTTCAGGGAAATCATCGTCTCATCTCGATCCAGGTGAGCCCCGCGGGCCCGCAGGGGCGCCATGATACTACTGCCGCGACCGCCGGAGCACCTGCGCGCCGGGCCGCTCCCGCCGCAATTGCTTTCCCCAGGCTGACTTCGTACACTCGCCCCGAACACGTCCAGGGTGCTGCATGAAACAGATTCTGCTGATTGATGACGACGAAAAGCTCGGCCAGTTGTTGACGCAATATCTGGAGCGTTACGACATGGCGGTGACGGCCGCGCATACGCCCTCCAAGGGTTTCGAGTATCTGAAGCGCAACAAGCCCGATCTGCTGATCCTCGACGTCATGCTGCCCGAGAAGGACGGCTTCGAGATCTGTCGCGAGATTCGCGCCAAGTCCTCGCTCTACGGCCAGCTCCCCATTCTGATGCTCACGGCCCACGGTGAAGTCACCGACCGCATCGTCGGCCTGGAACTGGGCGCCGACGACTACCTGCCCAAGCCCTTCGAGCCGCGCGAACTGGTGGCACGCATCACCAACATCCTGCGTCGCACCAGCGACGAAGCGCGCAGTCAGGTGGACATGCCGAAGATCCAGGGCCTGGATGTGGACACCACACGGCGCCTGGTGAAACTCGATGGCGAGATCGTCGAGCTGACCACCATGGAATACGAACTGCTGCTGCTGTTCATGCAGTCGCCCAACAAGACCTTCACCCGCGACGAACTCATGAACCGTCTGCGCGGCATTGACGCCGAACTGTTTTCCCGTGCCGTGGACACGCTGGTCAGCCGCCTGCGTCACAAGCTCAAGGACACCTCCAAGACGCCGCGCTTCATCAAGACGGTGTGGGGGCGCGGCTACACCTTTGTGGGCGAGCCGGGCTGAGGCCTGCGCCGCGACAGTGGCTCAACCATGCGGACTCTGCCCGGGCGCATCAACAACTCTCTCTTCTTTCGACTGTTCCTGATCTTCAGCGTGACGGTGCTGGTGTTCTTCCTGATCATCACGCTGTCCATCCGCCAGATCGACGAGAACTGGCGCGCCGAACGCCTCAACCCGCTGCCCGATTTCTATCTCGACAACATCACGCTCATCGTCGACAACATCGGCGTGCCGCCCGATCTGCAGCGCGCCACGCAGCTGGCGCAGGAACTCTCGCTCACCATCATCATCCGCAGCCCGCACATCAACTGGCAGTCCGACGACCAGAGCGATCTGGACGTCGACAGCGCCGTGTTCGTGCGCACGCTCTCGCGCGAAGCGCAGGTGATGCTCTCGGGCAACGAGGAAGTGATTCGTGTGGCACGCGGCGCCTATGAGTACTTTCTCAACCGCCGCGTGCCCACGCTGAGCGACTATGACTACATCGTGGTGTATGTCGGCCTGGCGCTCGCGGCGCTCGCCCTGCTGCTCAATTACCTGCTGGTGCACCGCCTGCTGGTGGAGCCGGTGCGCAAGCTGCGCGAAGGGGCGGAGCGCATCTGCGAAGGCGACCTGAGTTACCGCGTGAAGACGCGCCGCACCGACGAACTGGGCGAGCTGACCCAGAGCGTGAATCACATGGCGGATTCGCTGCAGCAGATGCTGGAGGCCAAGCGTCAGCTGCTGCTGGCCATCAGCCACGAGCTGCGCACGCCGATCACGCGCGCCAAGCTGCAACTGGAATTCATGGACGACGACCCGGTGCGCGATGCGCTCGCCGACGACATCAACGAGATCGACCTGCTGATCTCTGATCTGATCGAGGCGGAGCGTCTGAGCAACCAGCATCAGGCGCTGCTGGCCGAACCGGTGGACTTCGCGGATTACATCGGCCTCGTGCTCGAACCCTACTTCCAGAATTACGCCCCGGGCGTGGATTACCAGCGCCCGCAGGAGGATGTCTGCGTGAACGTGGACAAGCTGCGCACGCGGCTGCTGCTGACCAATCTGGTGAACAATGCCATCCGGCACGGTCGGGACAATCCGATCACGGTGCGGGTGGCGTTCACGGACACGGAGGTGTCGCTGGAAGTGGAAGATGAGGGCGAGGGTATCGCGGCGGAACACATGGAGCATCTGAGCGAGCCGTTCTACCGGCCGGACAGTGCGCGGCAGCGCAACACGGGGGGCTTCGGGCTTGGCCTCTACCTGTGCCGGCTGATCGCCCAGGCGCACGGGGGGCGGCTGGAAATCAGCAGCGAACTGGGCGTGGGCACGCGGGTGAAGATCCATCTGCCGCGCGATGCGGAGCATGAACCCGTGTCGATGGGGTAGGAG
>CAYQBR010000234.1:0-2850 GCA_964415735.1 uncultured Klebsiella sp.
ACGCCTGTCACCATGCTCCCCGAAGACTCCCGCTACCAGATCCTCAAGAAACTGGAAGCCAACCCCGAGATCAGCCAGCGCGAACTGGCCAGCGAACTGGGCATCAGCCTGGGCAAGGTGAACTATTGCCTGCGCGCGCTGATCGAGAAGGGCATGGTGAAGGGCCGCAACTTCGGTCGCAGCGAGAACAAGCGCCGCTACATGTACCTGCTGACCCCCGCCGGCATCGAGAGCAAGACGGCCCTGGCCGCGCGCTTCCTCAAGCGCAAGATGGCCGAGTACGAAGCCCTGCAGCGCGAGATCGAGGACATCAAGAAGGACCTCAGCGAGCAAGCCCTGCAGGAACTCGAGCCGCAGCCGACAGAGAGGTCTGCATGAACGCCGCCTATGCCAGCGTCAGCCCGATTTCGTCGCCAGTCATCCACCCGCGCTGGTACCTGCTGCAATGCAAGCCCCTGCAGCAGGCCCGCGCCGAGCAGAACCTGCAGCAGCAGGGCTTCCACTTCTTCGCGCCGCTGCACCGCGTGCAGAAGCTGCGTCGCGGCAAGCTGC
Source organism: uncultured Klebsiella sp. (assembly GCA_964415735.1). Taxonomy (GTDB): domain Bacteria; phylum Pseudomonadota; class Gammaproteobacteria; order Pseudomonadales; family Pseudohongiellaceae; genus UBA5078. The sequence continues at coordinate 553 of CAYQBR010000234.1, forward strand.
TGGTGCAGGAGGAAGCGCTGTTCCCCGGCTATGTGTTCATTCAAATGGATGAGGAAAGCCCCTGGCGCGCGCTGCGCAACACCAAGGGCGTGAGCCGCGTGGTGAGTTTTGGCGACCGCCCGTTGCCCGTGCCCGAGGGCCTGGTGGCCGCGCTGCAGCAGCGCATGGCCCAGCCCGATGCCGCGCCGCAGGCGCTGTATCGCCCGGGGGATCGCGTGTTGATCACCGACGGCTGCTTCAAGCATCTCGAGGCGATTGTGCAGGCGGTGACGCCGCAGCAGCGCATCGTGGTGCTGCTGAACATTTTGAGTACCCAGCAGGCCGTGCAATTGCCGCTGGACGTGGTGACGCCCGCCGCCTGAGGCGTCGCCCGAACGATCAAGGCCGTGCCTGCCCGGCACAGCCCCACAGGCCACCCCCCGCAGATGCTGCATTCGTGCACGGGCAGGGCGGTAGCGTGCCTGAAGCAGGCTGATCAATTCCTCGCCATTGCCAGTGCCGAGCTGTATGATCGCCTCAAGAATCCATTGCAAGTTGATAAAAATACGAAGGTTTTCGGCCGATGAAATTGAAGATACCCGCCCTCGCGCTCCTGCTTGCCCTTGGCTTTGCCAGTTCTGTGCTGGCCCAGCCGGTGGAGCTGACGCCTGCCCAGATCGCGCAATTGCAGAACCTCAGTGAAGAAGAGCGTCAGGCGCTGTTGGCCCAGAGCGGCGGACAGCAAGGCGAACGCCAACAGCAAGTGCCCGAGGAAGTGAACCTCACGGCACCTGCACAACAAGCTGCTACTCGCGCAGAGCAAGCTATTGAGCAAGACGCCCGCGAACGTCAGGTCCAGGACAGGATCATCAGTGATCAGGAACTGCAGATCACCACCGCGACCGAGCTGCGCCAATTCGGCTACGAACTCTTCGCCGGCGCGCCCACCACCTTCGCGCCCGCCACCAATATTCCCGTGCCCGCCAACTACGTCATGGGCCCCGGCGACACCGTCATCATCCAGCTCTACGGCCAGCGCAACCTGACCCACGAACTGGTGATCACCCGCGAAGGCATGCTGATGTTCCCCGAGATCGGGCCCGTGAGCGTGGCCGGCCTCAGCTTCCAGGAGCTGCGCGACCAGATCCAGAACATCGTGGCCAACCAGCTGATCGGCCAGAACGCCTCCGTCACCCTCGGCGCGCTGCGCTCCATCAATGTGTTCGTGCTGGGCGAGGCCGCGCGGCCGGGCTCCTACACCGTCAGCTCGCTCAGCACCATGACCAATGCCCTGTTCGCCAGCGGCGGCGTGACCCGCATCGGCAGCCTGCGCAGCATCCGCCTGATGCGCACCGGCGAGCTGATCACCGAACTCGACCTCTACGACCTGTTGCTGCGCGGCGACACCAGCGGTGACGCGCGCCTGCTGCCCGGCGACGTGATCTTCATTCCGCCCATCGGCAAGACGGTGGGCATTGCTGGCGAAGTGCGCCGCCCCGCCATCTATGAACTGAAGGACGAAACCAGCCCTGCCGACATCCTGGCTCTTTCTGGCGGCCTGAACCCCACCGCCTTCCCGCGCGCCTCGCGCATCGAGCGCATCAACCAGGACGGCGAGCGCACCGTGGTGGACGTGGACCTGAGCCCCGGCAGCGCGCCCGACCCGACGCTGTTCGACGGCGACGTGATCCAGGTGTATTCCGTGCTCGACCAGGTGGAAAGCATCGTGCTGCTGAACGGCCACGTGCAGCGCCCCGGCACCTTCCAGTGGCGCGACGGCCTGCGCGTGAGCGACGTGATTCCCGGCATCAGCGCCATGCTGCCCAACCCCGATCTGGAATACGCGCTGATTGCCCGCGAGATCGAACCCACGCGGCGCATCGAGCTGCTTTACGTGAACCTGGGCCAGGCCATCACCGCGCCCGGCTCGGCGGCGGACCTGGTGTTGCAGCCGCGGGATCAGGTGCTGACGTTCGGCGCCACCCAGTCACGGCAAGGTCAGGTGGCCGGTCTGCTGGACCGCCTGCGCAGTCAGGCCAATTTCGAGAACCCGCCCCTGATCGTCAGCATCAGCGGCAATGTGCGCTTCCCCGGCGAATACCCGCTGGTGCAGGGCATGACCATGGACGACGCCATCCGCTTCGCGGGCGGGCTGGAGACCAATACCGACCTCGATTACCTGCTGCTGGAACGGCGCATCGACCGGCGCGGCACGATTGCCGTGCAAAGCACACGTCTGGACGCCGATCTGCTGCGCACCGAAGTGCCCGTGGCCTTGCAGGAACTGGATCGCGTCATCGTGTTCAACGTCAATCAGCC
>CAYQBR010000235.1:0-2846 GCA_964415735.1 uncultured Klebsiella sp.
AGAGACATGATTTGTCCCGAAAGCCCTGCTATAGTTTACATATATAGATATTTATATAACTTTATGTAAACCGGAGCCGCACATGATAGGACATCGCATCCACCAGGCCCGTCAGGCCGCCGGCCTCTCCTTGCGCGCGCTTGCCGAGAAGACGGGCATCACCGCCATGGCCATCTCCAAGTACGAGAACAACCAGAGCATGCCTTCTTCTGGCGTACTGCTTTCGCTTGCCACGGCACTGGGGGTCCGCGCTGAGTACTTCTTCCGACAGAACGAGGTGGCGTTGACCAATATCAGTCACCGCGATCATCAGCAGCTGCCCGAGAAAGAGGAAAAGAAGGTGCTGGCCGACGTCACCGAACAGCTGGAACGCTGGCTGGCACTGGAAGACGTCATGCCTGCCCCGTGGTCCCGGACGTTCTCTTTGCCTGCCGACCTCCCCGCACAAATCCAGGCGCTGGATGACATTGAGGACGCGGCGCTGGCGATGCGCCGCCATTGGCAACTGGGCACCAACGTCCTGCCCGATCTGATCGACACGCTGGAAACCAAGGGCATCAAGGTGTTGATCACACAATACGACGGTCACAAACACTTCAATGGCATGTCGGCGCGCGTCAACGGCGCGCCGGTGGTGGTGGTGGGCAAGCACTGGACGGGAGATCGTCAACGTTTCACGCTGGCCCATGAGCTGGGGCACCTGGTGCTGCACGGCCGTCTGGCAGACTCGCTGGATGAAGAGCTGGCCTGCCATCGGTTTGCCGGTGCATTCCTGGCGCCAAAACCCGCCGTACTCCAATGCCTGGGGGAACGCCGCTCGCAGCTGGAACTGCAGGAGCTGTATTTGCTGAAGCAGGACTGGGGGCTGAGCATGCAGGCGTGGTCTTACCGTGCGCATGATCTTGGCGTCATCAGCAAGGCAGCCTTCAAAACCTTGTGGCAAACCCACCTGCGCGCATGGAAAGAAGCGGAGCGTGAACCCGGCGAGCAGTACTCGCAGGAGAACACCTCGTTGTTCAAGCAACTGGTATATCGCGCGCTGGCCGAGGATCGGCTGGGAGAATCCAAGGCAGCGGAACTGCTTGGCATGACAGTGAAGGAGTTTGCGGCGTTGCGGAAAATGGAGTTTCCTCATGGCGTTGTTGATCAGTGATGCCAATGTGCTCATCGACATGCAGAGCGCAGCAATTCTGGAGCTGATGTTCAGGCTTCCTGACGCTTTCGCGGTCCCGAACATTCTTTACATGGAGGAGCTCGCGCAGCAGCACAGGCACCTTCCCGGCCTGGGGCCGCAGGTACTGGAGACACGCGAGCAATTTGTCGCTGAAGCTTATCGGCTTGGAGGCATCCACAAAAAGGCCGGCCTCAACGACTTGCTCGCACTCGCCCTTGCCAAGCAAGAGTCCTGCCCCATCCTCACCGGCGATCGATTTCTGCGTGAAGCGGCTGAAATCGAGAACGTGGAAGTTCGAGGAACGCTCTGGCTGATGGAAAGATTGTTCAACCATCAACTGCTGGACGAGAACGCACTGACCTCTTCCTACAAAAAGATGCTCGCAGGAGGAAGGCGACTGCCACGCCGAGACATCGATGAGCAGTTGCTTCGATTGTCAGGCAAGCGCTGACATTCGCAGGCGCCAACTCCTTGACAAGGCTCTGGATCAAGGCAAGGCTTCGCCGCTCAACGTCCTCCCCACTCGGAGCCCTCAGTGATCATCTCCCTGCAGCAAGCCCCCCACCTCATCCCCACCCTCGCCCGCTGGCATCACGCGGAATGGTCCTCGCTCAACCCGGGCCTCAGCCTCGAACAGCGCATCGCGCGCATGAGCCGTTACCTGACGGACGAGGCACTGCCGCGCATGGCCGTGTGGCTGGACGGGGAGCAGCCACTGGGCACGGCGGCCCTGGTGCAGAGCGACATGGACACGCGGCCGCAGCAGAGCCCCTGGCTCGCGGCCGTTTATGTGCGGGAGGATTGCCGGCGTCGGGGCATCGCCGAGGCGCTGATCTCTCACGTCGTGGCTCAGGCGCGTGAAGCGGGACACCCGGAACTCTTTCTCTTCACCCCGAGCCAGGCGCCCTATTACGCCCGGCGCGGCTGGCAGACGCTTGCCGTGGAGGACTATCGCGGCCAGAGAGTGACAGTGATGCGGCAAGCGCTGAATGCGGAGCACGAAGCATGACGCTAGGGCCACAGAGCGTCACGCCCGCGATCCGCCGGGCCACCGCAGACGATGCCGCCGCGCTGGCGGCACTGGCGGAACGCACCTTCCGCGACACCTTCGCGGCGCAGAACTCGGCGCAGAACATGGACCAGCATTGCCGCACCCACTATGGCGCGGACATTCAGGCGAGCGAGATCGCGCGTGCCGACCATGTGACGCTGGTGGTGGAGGCGGCAGGCGCGCTCATCGCCTACGCTCAATTGCGTCTGGCGGCGGCGCCGGCGTGCGTGCCGGGCAAGCACCCGGGCGAGATCCAGCGTTTCTATGTCGACCAGCCCTGGCACGGTCAGGGCATCGCGCAAGCGCTGATGGCGGCGTGCCTGCAGGCACTCACCGAGCAAGGCTGCGACACAGTCTGGCTGGGCGTGTGGGAGCACAATCCGCGCGCCATCGCCTTTTATTGCCGGCATGGCTTCAATGAGGTGGGCGAACACTGCTTCGCGCTGGGGGATGATCCGCAACGGGATATTCTTCTCGCTCGGGTCAGTCACTGACCTCCCGCAAACCCCGCCAGCTTGTCCAGCGTCTGATACCCATACTCCACTGCGCCAAAGCCGATGACGCGATCGCGATGCAGGCGCGAGGGGTGAATCTGCCGCAGCGTCACCACCGTCTTGCCAT
>CAYQBR010000236.1:0-2843 GCA_964415735.1 uncultured Klebsiella sp.
TCGAGCCTGACAATTCCCAGCGCCTGGCCAATCTGTGCGGGCATCTGAACGAGCACCTGCAGCAGATCGAAAAATCCCTGGCGCTGAAGATTCAGAACCGCGGCAACGAGTTCAAGCTGTCGGGTTCCCAGCAGGCCGTGGAGCATGCCAGCGGCGTCCTCGTTTCCCTGTACAAGGCCACCGGCACCGGCACCGTCAATCCGGACATGGTGCATCTGGCCCTGCGCAGCGTGGAGAGCAGTGACAAGTCCCACTACGACGTCGACAAGCCCTTGATTCTCAAGACCCCGCTGGCGTCCATCAAGCCGCGCGGCGCGCACCAGCTGGACTACGTCGACTCCATTCAGCGCCACGACATCAACTTCGGCATCGGCCCGGCCGGCACGGGCAAGACCTATCTGGCCGTGGCCTGCGCCGTCGAGGCCCTCATGCAGGATCGCGTGCAGCGCCTGCTGCTGGTGCGCCCGGCCGTGGAAGCCGGCGAGAAGCTCGGCTTCCTGCCGGGCGACCTGGCCCAGAAGATCGACCCCTACCTGCGCCCGCTCTACGACGCCCTCTACGAGATGCTGGGCTTCGAGCGCGTCGGCCGTCTGATCGAGAAGAACGTCATCGAGATCGCCCCCCTCGCCTACATGCGCGGCCGCACGCTGAACAATGCCTTCATCATTCTGGACGAGAGCCAGAACACCACCACCTCCCAGATGAAGATGTTCCTGACCCGCCTCGGCTTCGGCTCGACCGCCGTGATCACGGGCGACGTGACGCAGATCGACCTGCCCAAGGGCACTCGCTCCGGCCTGGTTCAGGTGACCCAGGTGCTCAAGGATGTCGAAGGCATCGGCTTCACCTGGTTCGACTCCCGCGACGTCGTGCGTCACACGCTCGTACAGCGCATCGTGGAGGCCTATGACCGCTACGACCAGAAGACGATCAGCCCCTTGAACAGCCACGACAATGCCCTGGAGCACGGAGCCGAGCGAGATGCTTGACTTCGACAACGCCTGCCCGCACCTCGCGGTGCCCGCCGAGGCCGACTTCGCCCGCTGGGCCGCCCTCGCCGCCGCCACCGCACACGCCGCTGCCACTGCAAAGCCCGTCACGCTGGGCATTCGCATCGTGGATGAAGAGGAATCGGCGCAGCTCAACCGCGACTATCGCGGCAAGGACTACGCCACCAATGTGCTGTCCTTCGGCCACGAGCTGCCGGATTTCATGCTGGCTACGCTGGACGAGCGCCCCTTGGGCGATCTGGCCATCTGCGCGCCGGTGGTGCTGCGCGAGGCGGCCGAACAGGGCAAGCCGGTGGCGGAGCACTGGGCGCACATGGTCATCCATGGCGTGCTGCATCTGCTGGGACACGATCACGAAGACGACGCCGAGGCCGAGACCATGGAAGCCCTCGAGCGCACCTTGTTGAAGGAACTCGGGATCGCCGATCCCTATCAGGAGAAACCGCTGGACCATGAGTGACGAGCATACGGGACAGGAGTCGCGACCGCGCTCCTGGCTGGACAGAATCGCGCAGATCTTCTCTGACGAACCCACCGATACCGGCAGTCTGCTGGAAATCCTGCGCAATGCCGCTCAGGACAATGTGCTGGACGCCGACGCGCTCTCCATCATCGAGGGCGCCCTGCAGGTCTCCAACATGCAGGTGCGCGAGATCATGATCCCGCGGCCGCAGATGGTCACCGTGTCTGCCCGCAACACGCTCGAGGAAGTGCTGGACATCGTGGTCACGGTGTCGCACTCGCGTTTCCCCGTCCTGGCCGAGAACTCCGATTCCGTCATCGGCATCCTGCTCGCCAAGGACCTGCTGCCCTTCGCGCTCAAGCGTGACACCAGCGACTTCGACGTGAAGCGCATTCTGCGCCCGGCCACCTTCGTGCCGGAGAGCAAGCGCCTGAACGTGCTGCTGCGGGAATTCCGCGAGACACGTCATCACATGGCCATCGTGATCGACGAATACGGTTCCGCCTGTGGCGTGGTCACCATCGAGGATGTGCTGGAGCAGATCGTCGGCGAGATCGACGACGAATACGATGTCGACGACGACTCCTTCATCAAGCGGATCGACGCCCAGAATTTCGTGGTCAAGGCGCTGACTCCCATCGCCGAATTCAACGAGTCCTTCGAGCACGACTTCAGCGACGCCGATGTGGACACCCTCGGCGGTCTGGTGCTGCGCCACTTCGGCCACATCCCTGAGCGTGACGAGACCGTGGTGATCGGCCCGTTCCGCTTCACCATCCTCAGTGGCGACAGTCGCCAGATCAGACTGCTCAAGGTGACCAGACTGCCTGCAGATGCCACGGAGCGCAGCCGATGAACACACTCATCCTTCGCCGCATCGCCCTGCTGGCCCTGCTCAGCCTCAGCCTGAGCGCATGCGGCTTCACTCTGCGGGGCAGCGCGCCGGCCTCGGGTGACAGCCCCGTGCAGCTGGTGGCGGCCGAACCCGCCGGCGCCATGGCCATCGCCGTGCGCGATGCCCTGCAGTCGGCGGGCATGCTTGCCGCCACCACGGCCAGCGCCTGGCAATTGCAGCTCGGCACCGAAACCCTGGTCAGCCGACCTGGCAGCGTCAACAGCCGCGCGCGGGCAGCCCAGCACGATCTGGAGCTGAGCGTCGAGATCGCGCTGACCCGAGGCGACACCCTCCTCTTCGGGCCCGTGCGCGTTGCTTCCCAGCGCAGCTACTACGAGGATCTCTCCACCATCGCCGGCAGCAGCGAGGAAGTGGCGCTGCTGCAGCAGGAAATGCGTCAGGAACTGGCGCAACAGGTGCTGCGCCGTCTGCGCGCAGCCCTGGCGGATCAGGGCGCCTGATGCGCCCGGCGAGC
>CAYQBR010000237.1:0-2842 GCA_964415735.1 uncultured Klebsiella sp.
GGAAAGTCGGTGAAGACGCCGTCGACGCCGGCGTCGACGTAGAACAGCTTCAGCATGTCCTCGAAACTCGTGGCGTAGTCGGGCACATGGCCGGCATCCAGGCGGAAGGTGTAGGGGTGCACCTGCAGGCCCGCGGCATGGGCAAAGCCGACCAGGCCGCTGATGCGGGGCGCGCCGCGCGGGGACTCGCGGTCGATGATCATGCCCTTCTCCGGCCCCAGCCCGTCGGCGTACTGGGCGATCTGGCGGATGCCGTCCTGCGTCTGCATCCAGGCGTTCTCGTCGCCGCCATCCAGCAGCTGCACCAGGTTCAGCTCGATGCCCAGGGCGGGCTGCAGCTCGTCATGCACGCGCTTGAGTTCGTCGAACTCGAAGGTCTGCACGAACACCTTGTCCTGCTTGCTGGTGTAGCCGTAGCGCTTGAGCGTCTCGAGCACCGCGCGGCCGAGATCCTTGCCCTCGGCCAGATGGAAGGCGGGGGACTTCAGCTCGGGGTAGATGCCGATGTCCTTGCCGGTGGAATGGTTCAGGCCCTGAATCAGCTCGATCTCCTGCGCCAGGGTGTGCACCTTGAACGTGGAGGTGAACATCGGGAAACGCTGGGGGTAATTGAGCGACCGCACGCCATTCTCGACGCTGAAGCCCTCGGTCACGTCCAGCGACTGGATCTCGGCCAGGGTGAAGTCCACGGCGTAGTGCCTGCCGTCGGCGCGCGCGCGGCCGGGGAATTTCTCGGCGACATTGGTGGTGCGGTCGAGGGTGATGTCGTGGATCACGATGAGCTGGTCGTCGCGGGTCATCACCACGTCCTGCTCGATGTAGTCGGCGCCCATGGCATAGGCCATGGCCTTGGATTCCAGCGTGTGTTCGGGCAGATAGCCGCTGGCGCCGCGGTGGGCGACCACGACCTTGCCGGTGGACTGGGCGTGGGCGGTGAGTGCCAGGCTCATGGCGAGGGCTCCTGTGGCGAGAGTGTGCAGCAGTGAGTGCAGAGTCATGGGGTGTCCCTGTGGGGTGGGTTGGGCGGAATCCTAGCGTATGTGGGGCGTGTGTCGGTAGTGTGACGCTTCGCCTCGATCCCGGTTGCGAGCGCTGGCCGGGGCGGGTAGCCAAGTCTTGGCCCCCCACTCCGGGCTTGCCCGCGAACCTGGCACGGAATCGGAGGGCTGCTGCGCGGGTCGGCTCTTGCAGACCGTGAGCCGCCTGGACGGCGGCGAGCCGAGCCCCCATGGATGGGTTCACGGCGTGTCTGCAAGAGCCGACCCGCGCAGCAGACCCCGCAACAACCCCAAGGTTCGCGGGCAAGCCCGCTCCTACAGTCTGTATCGAAGCTTCACCACCCAGTTGTCCACCACCTGGTCCAGCCACGCGTGTTCGAACATCCCCGCGTAGTCATCCTCGAAGGTGCGCGCCAGATTGCCCCCGCGCGTGTAGACGAAGAACAGGTCCGACAGCGGCGCGATCTCCCAGCGATAGCGCGCCTGGAAGCTCATGCGACTGATGGCGAAATCGTCCGTGCCTGCGGTGACATCGCCCGTGGGCACCAGGGACTCCACGCGCGCCGCGTTCACCTGATAGAAGCGGTTCTCGAAGGCCTTGATGCCCGTCCACTGCAGCGAGAAACGCAGCTGCTGCTTGGCATTGATGAAATAGTCCAGCTCCGCCCGCGGGGCCCACTCGTTGGCCTCGAAGGCCGTCATGCGGCCATTGCCCTGATGGATCAGCCAGGCCTCGCGGTCGACATAGCGCGCGCTCACGTCCATGGAGAGCCGGTCGTTCGGATTCCACGTCACCCCCGCGTTGTAGCTCAGATTGCGCAGGCCCAGATCCTCCTGCCCGGCATTGAGCCCCACCGTCCACGAGAACGGCCGTGCGCGATCGCTGCGCCAGGACGCATCCACGGCCCAGCGTTCCGGAATCTTGAAGGTGCCATTGCCGCGACTCAGCGTGTCGTCCACGCGCGGCGGGAAATAGCGCAGCGTGGTGTTGAAGGTGTCGTTGTCCTGGAAGGTGAGGTTCTCGGTGTAGAAGAAGCCCAGCCGCACCGGGCGGCCATCGGTGTTCCACTGATTGTTGACCTGCACAGTGCGCGAACGCGAGCGCAGGCCGGCCACGTCCGACTGCGTGATATTGAAGCGGTAATCGCCCTGCATCAGATCGTTGCGGGTCAGGAAGCCGATGTCGTTCAGCTCCAGTTCGTCGTCCATGTAGGTGGCCGTGAGCGAGTGCTGCACGCCGCGCGCGGGGCGATAGTCGACATCGAAGTACACGCCGCTGCCGGTGACATCGCGCACATCGCTGTGCACCAGCTGACCGTCGACGATCCAGCGGTTGTCGGTGGAGAAATAGTGCAGGTCCACGCCGTTGACGGTGGCGTCGCCGTCCGGGTAAGCGAGATTGCTGCCGAACCAGCCCACGGCGCGACGGCCGCCGCCCTGCGTGTCCTCATGCAGCAGACGCCCCACCACGAAGTCGCGCCCCTGCGCCTTGAGCGTGACGCGACTGCCATCGGCGCGCGTGCCACGCAGCAGCGAATCGTCCTCGGAGGCGAGCAGCGTGCCATAGCGCCAGTTGCCTGACTGCCCGGTCAGTTTCGCCGCGCCGAGCAAGTCGCTGGGTCGGCTCAGATCGGTGGCGACAACGCTCACACCGGCCGGCACCGTGTAACTCGCCTGCCGCCCGATGCGCCGCGTGTTGAGCAAGGTGGTGGGGCCGAAGCCCCCGCCGCCATCGCGCGGCGAGGTGCTGAACACATCCTGGCCTTCCAGGAAGAACGGACGTTTCTCTTCGAAGAAGGTCTCGAAGGCGCCCAGGTTCACCACCACGTCGTCGGATTCCACCG
>CAYQBR010000238.1:0-2838 GCA_964415735.1 uncultured Klebsiella sp.
GGCTGTCGCCCATCGGACCGATCCGGGCCGACATCGCCAAGGGCCTGGACGGCGGTAATTTCCGTCTGCACATCACCATGGGGCCCGACCTGTGAGCCCGCTGCTGCGTCGACTGCTGCTGAGCCTGGCCGCGCTGGCGGGCGTGGTCCTGCTGCTGCTCGGCGCTCTGGCGGCCGTGATCAGCACGCCGGCGGGCAGCCGCTGGGCCCTGGGTCAAGCGCAGCTCGCGGCCGCCGGGGTCGGCCTGCAGGTCGAAGTCGGCAGCCAGAGCGGCACCTTGCTGCGCGGCCTGCAGCTGCAGGACCTGACCCTCGACACGGGCGACAACCATGTGCAGGTGCGGGCGCTGCAGGTGCGCTGGAACCCGTTCAGTCTGCTGAGCGGCACGCTGGTGCTCGAGGAACTGCGGGTGCAGGGACTCGACCTCGCGTGGAACAGCGTCCCGACCAGCACGGCAGCACCCGCCCTGGCGCCCCTGCTGGCGGCCAGCCTGCCGCTGCCCATCGCACTGGAGCTGGATGCCCTGCGTCTGGAACAGGCGCAGCTGAGCCTGAATGGCAGCCCGCTGCAGATTCTGCAGGTCGCGCTGAATGCCCGTCTGGAGGGCACCGACCTGGCGCTGGAGGAGCTGCTCCTGCAAACCCCGACGCTGCAGGTGCGCGGCGCGCTGCAGGCCGAGCTGACGGGCAGTGTCGCGCTGCGCGGGGCGCTCGACTGGCAGTTCGATACTGCCGCCACGCCTGCGCCCGCCGCCGGGCATCTGGTGCTCAGCGGCACGCTCGACACGCTGGGCGTGACGCACAGCCTGCACACGCCCCTGCAGGTGGAGACCCAGGGCAGTCTCGTGCTCAATCTGGCCTCCGGAGGCGGTGAGCCGACACTGGGCCTGACCCACACGCTGCAGACCCAGTCGCTGGCCGGCCTGCTGCCTGTGGGCGGAACACAGGTGAGTGTCCGCGAAGCCGAGATCAGCACCACCGGCTGGGCCGACGCGCTGCAGATCAGTGCCCTGGGGGCCCTCAGCGTGCTCGATGCCAATGGCACGATGCTGCTGGACGCGCTCGCGCTCAACGGCAACGCCCTGCTGCAGGGCCGGATGCTGCAGATCGACCAGCTCAGTCTGAGCACGGCCACGGGTAATCTTGGCGGCAGCGGCGAGCTGCGCTGGGAGGACGGCGTGCAGGCCAGCCTGAGCTATGTGCTGCGCGAGACCGATGCCAGCCGCTACAGCGCGCTGCTGCCTGCAGGCGTGCTGCCGGGCGAGCTGGCGAGCACGGGCAGTCTGACCCTGCAACAGCGCCCCGAGGCACTCAGCGGCCGGCTCGTCATCGACTCCCTGCAAGGCACGCTCAACGACTACCCCCTGCAAGGCAGCGGCGAGATCGCCCTGGACGGCGACGACATCCGCGTGCAGCAGCTCTCGCTGCGCAGTGGCCCCAATACGCTGCAGGTCGACGGTCGCTGGGCCGAGACTCTCGACCTGCAACTGCGCCTGCAGGCTCCGCAGCTGGGCACGCTCTCGCCGCTGCTGGCCGGCAGACTGGACGCCACGGCCGCCATCGCGGGCACCCCGCAGGCCCCGCGCCTGAGCCTGCAGGCCGACGGCAGCACTCTGCGCGTGGGCAGCATGGCGATTGCCGGCCTGCAGGCCAGCGCCGCCTACGCCGAGGGCCGCAACAGCATCACCTTGGACGCCCGCGAGCTGAGCAGTGGCAGCATCAGCGCCCGTGCGCTGAGTCTGCGCGGCGACGGCGAGACCACCTCCCATCGCCTGCAGCTGCGCCTGGACAGCCCGTTCCTGCAGGCGCAGCTCGCCGTCGAAGGCGCGCTGAGTGGGCTGACGGCAGACACGACGCTGCAGTGGACAGGCCGCCTCAACAGCGGAACGCTGGGCACGGAGCTGGGCGAATGGCGTCTGGACAGCCCCGCCGCCCTGCGCTGGAGCCCTGCGGACTGGCAGCTCGCCGAGCACTGCTGGCAGCAGGCCGGCAGCAGGGCCTGCCTGCAGGCCACGGGCGCCGCGGATGGGGCCCTGCAGGCCATGGCCCGCCTGCAGGGACTGCCGCTGGACCCCTTCAATGCGCCCACCACGCCGGCGCCGACCCGTCAGCTGCCCGCTCTGCCGCAGGGTGCCACGTTCACGGGTCTGCTCGATGCCACGGTGAATGTCGCGGGTGTGGCTGGCGCCGCCTTTGCCGATTGGCGCGTGGCGGCCGAATTGGCACTGCAGAATGCGGTGGTTACCCTTGCCACGCCCGCGACGGAGTCTGAGGACGACGCCCCGGCGGCCGTGCCGCGTCAGCTGCAGCTGCGCACTGCCACGCTGAGCGCCGAGCAAGTGGCGGGCGCGTGGCAGTTGCGAAGCCTGCTGGAATTCGCCCAGCCTCGGCTCGGGTCCACCGCCGGCCTGCAGGGCTCGGCGCGCACCCGCCTCGAGATTGACCCCACGGGCACGCTGGATGGCGACGTCGCCGTGGAGTTCGCGGCCCTGCAATGGGTGGAGGCGCTGGTGCCCGCCCTGCGCAATGTCGAAGGCCGGGTGACCGGGCTGGCCGTCATTGGCGGCTCGCTGCAGGCCCCGCAACTCGGAGGCACCCTGAACCTGCAGGACGGGGCTCTGGATGTGCCCGCGCTCGGCCTCGCGCTGGAGGCAATCAACGCCAGCCTCGTCGCCGACAACGACGCGCGTCTGGCACTGCAGGGCGAGGCCCGCTCCGGCACCGGCTCGCTGCGCTTCTTCAGCGAAGTCGAGGCGCCCCTCAGTGACAGCCCGACGCTGCACCTGCGGCTGGACGGCGACAATTTCACCCTGGCCGAGCGCCCCGAACTGCGCATGAC
>CAYQBR010000239.1:0-2822 GCA_964415735.1 uncultured Klebsiella sp.
CTCGATCAGGCCTTTCCTCAGGTGATCGCCCAGTGTGCACTGGTGCGCGAGGAGTATCCCGGTACCTGGATCACGCCCGCGATGCAGTCGGCCTATGGTCGTCTGCATGAGATGGGTCATGCCCATTCGGTGGAAGTCTGGGAGCAGGACACGCTGGTGGGCGGGCTTTACGGCATTGCCATGGGACAGCTGTTCTTCGGCGAATCGATGTTCAGCCTGCGCAGCAATGCGTCGAAGACGGCGCTGATCTGCCTGACACGGCAATTGCAGCGCTGGGGCTTTCAGTTGATCGACTGCCAGGTGCCGAGCGATCACCTGCGCAGCCTGGGAGCCACCGCAATGTCACGCGCCGATTTCCAGCAGTACCTGGAACGTTGCCGTGACGCCACCGGGCATGCAGGACCCTGGCGCATGGAGATTCCCCTCGATGCCCTCTGAGGACATCCAGACTCTGAAGTTCTTCCAGACAGGGGAACACGCCTGCAGCTATCTGCCGCAGCGACAGGCACGCACGGTGTTCCTCGACCCGGAGCAGCCAGCCAGCACGGCGCTGTACAGCCGGCTCATCACCGCAGGCTTTCGCCGCAGTGGCGAGCATCTGTATCGTCCCGGCTGCGCGCACTGCGACGCCTGCATCGCCTGCCGCGTGCGCGTGCGGGAATTCACCCACAACAAGCGCTTCGCCCGGATCTGGAAGCGCAATGCCGATATCCAGTCGGCGCAGATCAGCACGCCAGACACGCCGGAACTGTTCGCGCTCTACAGCCGCTACATCAATGGCCGTCATGCCGATGGCGACATGTACCCGCCGGATCGGCAGCAATACCGTTCCTTCATCGCGGCACACACGCCGAGCACTCAGTTCCATGTCTTCACGCTCGAGGAGCGCCCCATCGCGCTGTGTGTGCTGGATGAACTCGATCACGGCCTCTCGGCCATGTACACCTTTTTCGACCCGGCGCTGGCGCAGCGTTCGCTGGGCACCTGGGTGATCCTGTGGCAGATCGAGAAGGCGAGACGCCTGCACCTGCCCTGCCTGTATCTGGGCTACTGGATACGCGACAGCGCGAAGATGCGCTACAAGACGGACTTCCGTCCGCTGGAGCTGTTGATCGGCAACAAGTGGCTCTTGCTGACCTGAGCCCTCCACTGAAGGCGCGCAACCCGCAGGTTTGGCGCGATTTTTTGCTAATCCCGGCCGGATGAGGCAGAATGCGCGCACGTTTTTGTCCCGGCACCGCCGGCACGCGTGTCAATTAATTTCAGGAATGTTTGTTGATGGCAAAAGAAGATCAGATCGAAATGGATGGCGAAGTGGTCGACACCCTTCCCAACACCATGTTTCGGGTGAAGCTGGAGAACGGCCACATCGTGACCGCCCACATCTCCGGCAAGATGAGAAAGAACTACATCCGCATCCTGACCGGCGACCAGGTCAAGGTGGAACTCACGCCCTACGATCTCAGCAAGGGCCGCATCACCTACCGCGCCCGCTGATCCTGCGAGGGGTCACCCCTCGCTCGGACTCAACTCCCTGCTCTCTGTGCTTCCCGCACTGCGTCTGCGGCTGATCTGCAGCTTGACCTCATCGTTCACGATGGACACCTGCACTTCGCCGCCGTCCACCAGTTCCCCGAACAGAATCTCTTCCGCCAGGGCCTTCTTGAGCTTGTCCTGAATCAGTCGACCCATCGGGCGTGCACCCATGGTCTCGCTGTAGCCATGCTCCACGAACCAGTCGCGCGCCGAATCGTCCACATGCAGCGTCACCTTCTTGTCGTCCAGCTGCACCTGCAGCTCCACCAGGAACTTGTCGACCACGGTGCGGATGGTCTCCACACTCAGCGGGCCGAACTGCACGATGGCGTCCAGACGATTGCGGAACTCCGGCGTGAAGATGCGCTTGATGGCCTCCATGCCGTCGCTGCTGTGATTCTGCTGACTGAAGCCGATGGAGGCGCGTGACATTTCCTGCGCGCCGGCGTTGGTGGTCATGATCAGGATCACGTTGCGGAAATCGGCCTTGCGCCCGTTGTTGTCCGTGAGGGTGCCGTGATCCATCACCTGCAGCAGCAGATTGAACACATCCGGGTGCGCCTTCTCGATCTCGTCCAACAGCAGCACGCAATGCGGTGCCTTGTTCACCGCCTCGGTGAGCAGACCGCCCTGATCGAAGCCCACATAGCCTGGCGGTGCACCGATCAGGCGTGACACTGTATGCCGCTCCATGTATTCCGACATGTCGAAGCGCAGCAGCTCGATGCCGAGGATCTTCGCGAGCTGACGGCTCACTTCGGTCTTGCCCACCCCCGTCGGACCGGAGAACAGATAGGACCCGATCGGCTTGTCGGGATGGTTCAGGCCCGCACGCGAGAGCTTGATGGCCGAGGCCAGATTCTCGATGGCCTCATCCTGGCCGAACACCACCATGCGCAGGTTTTCCTCGAGATTGCGCAAGGATTCCGTGTCTGATGTCGACACATGTTTCGGCGGAATGCGGGCGATCGCCGCCACCACCTTTTCGACATCCTGCGCCTGAATCAGCTTCTTGCGTTTGCTGACCGGCTGCAGGCGTTGATAGGCCCCGGCTTCGTCGATCACGTCAATGGCCTTGTCCGGCATGAAGCGGTCATTGATGTAGCGCCCTGCCAGCTCAGAGGCGGCACGCAGCGCATTGTCGCTGTAACGCAGATCGTGGTGTTCCTCGAAACGGGACTTGAGCCCCTTCAGGATGCGATAGGTCGTCTCCACATCTGGTTCGTTGACGTCGATCTTCTGGAAGCGGCGCGAGAGCGCGCGATCCTTCTCGAAGATGCCGCGGT
>CAYQBR010000240.1:0-2817 GCA_964415735.1 uncultured Klebsiella sp.
GAGGCACTGACGATGTGGTGATCGCCCATGTTGAAGAACACCATGTAGGGCGAGGGATTGGTGAAGCGCAGCGCGCGGTAGACATTCATGGGATCGCCCGCGAAGGGCACGGACATGCGCTGGGCGATCACCACCTGCATGACATCGCCGGCGAGGATGTAGTCCTTGATGCGCTCCACCGCCCGCTCGAAGTCGGCCTGCTCGAAGCGACGCTTGAAATCGGCTTCCTGCACCTGCTGCGGCGCGCTCTGCAGCGGCAGCGGCACGCTCTTGCGCAGTCCGGCTTCGAGGGCGTCCAGGCGCTTCTGCCCGTCTTCCCAGGCGTCGGGCCAGGACGGGTCGACATTGACGATCAGCGAGAGCGTGCCGCGCAGATTGTCGAACACCACCACTTCCTCGGACACCAGCAGCAGGATGTCGGGCGTGCCGATCTCGTCCTCACCCGGCGCGGCGCCCAGACTCGGCTCGACATAACGCACGGTGTCATAGGCAAAGTAACCGACCAGTCCACCATTGAAGCGCTGATTGCCCTGCAGCGGCGCGACGCGATAGCGGGACTTGAAATCCTCGACGAAAACGAAAGGGTCGTCGCACTCCAGGCTCTCGACCACAGCGCCGTCAGTTTCCACAGTGACCTGCTGGCCGCTCACGCGCAGCACGGTGCGGCAGGGCAGCCCGATGATGGAATAGCGGCCCCATTTCTCGCCGCCCTGCACGGACTCGAAGAAATAGGTGTGCAGCCCGCGCCCGAGCTTCAGATAGGTGCTGAGCGGCGTCTCGAGATCGGCGAGCACCTGGCGGACCAGAGGAATGCGGTTATAGCCCTGCGCGGCGAGCGCGGCGAATTCTTGTGAGGTCATGGCGGCGTGCACGGCGTCAGTGGTTGATGGGAGTGTGGCCGAGTTCGGCGCGCATGGCGGCGATCGTGGCGGCGTAGTTGTCCGTGTTGAAGATGGCGGAGCCGGCCACGAACATGTCGGCGCCCGCAGCGGCGATCTCGGCGATGTTCTGCACGGTCACCCCGCCGTCCACCTCGAGTCGGATCGGGTAGTGACTCTCATCGATCAGCTTGCGCACCTGAGCCAGCTTGCGCAGGGTGGAGGGAATGAATTTCTGCCCGCCGAAGCCCGGGTTCACGGACATCAGCAGAATCACGTCGAGCTTGTCCATCAGGTACTGCAGGCAATCGAGGGAACTGGCGGGGTTGAACACCAGGCCGGCCTGACAGCCCAGATCACGGATCAGCTGCAGCGAGCGATCGACGTGATGGGTGGCCTCGGGGTGAAAGGTGATGATGCTGGCGCCGGCCTTGGCGAAGTCCTGAATCATCTGGTCCACCGGGCTGACCATCAGGTGCACGTCGATGGGTGCCTTGACGCCGTAATTGCGCAGAGCCTTGCAGACCATGGGGCCGATGGTGAGATTGGGCACGTAGTGATTGTCCATGACATCGAAGTGTATGACGTCGGCACCGGCGGCGAGCACGGCGTCCACTTCCTCCCCGAGCCGCGCGAAGTCGGCGGACAGGATCGAGGGGGCGATCAGGTATTTCATCATGGGGCAGACCTGTGGGTTGGCGAGTTGGGCGGCATTTTACAGGGAAAGTGCCACGGCGCAGCAAATGTTTGGGGGGATCACCCCCCGCGCAACAGGACATCCAGCTCCTGCAATCGCTGCGGCGTGCCGATATCGAACCAGCGACCGGGGTAGAGTTCGCCGGCCACCCGCCCCGCCGCAATGGCGGCATCCAGCACCGGGCGCAGCGGCAGGGGCTGGGCCGACAGCCCCGCGAACAGCGCCGGGTGCATCACGCTGATGCCACTGTAGGTGCAGCCCGGCGCCGTCTCCTGCGCCGCACGCAGTTGCAGACGCCCGTTCGGCGCACACTGGAAATCCCCCGTCGGATGATGGGGCGGATTGGGCACCATCACCAGGCGCGCCAGGGTGTCGCGGCCATCCACAGGCTGCAACCCGGCGAAATCGTAATCCGTCCAGATGTCCCCGCTCACCACCGCGAAGGCGTCATCGCCCAGCAGCGGCAGGGCATTGACGATGCCGCCGGCCGTCTCCAGCCGAACGGCCTCGCGGGACCAGGCGATCTGCACGCCGTAGCGACTGCCATCGCCCAGCGCCTCTTCCAGCCGTTCGCCCAGATGAAAATGATTGATGACGACCTCGCGGATGCCCGCCTGCGCCAGATTGCGCAGATGGTATTCGATGAGCGCACTGCCCCCCGCCTGCAGCAGGGGCTTGGGCAGATGATCGGTGAGCGGCCGCATGCGCGTGCCCAGCCCCGCCGCCAGAATGATCGCCCTCATGCCACGCTTTCCGGCAGTGCGAACGTCTGCAGCAAGGGGTTCGCCAGCGGCAGCACGCGATTCTGGAACCAGTGATTGAAATCGGCCATCTCGGGATGACGCGCCGCCACGCGCACGACATAGTCGATCACCAGCGGCACATCGGCCATGTAGCGCGGCTTGCCGTCGCGCAGGTTCAGGCGACAGAAGATGCCGATGACCTTGATGTGACGCTGCAAGCCCATCAGGTCGAAGTCGCGCAGGAAGGCGGCATCGGCAGCAGCATCGCCCTCTGGCAGGATGCCCCGCGCCACGGCGAGACGGCGGAACTGCAGCGCCCAGGCCTGCACGCGCGCGTCGGGCCAGACGATGTAACAGTCGCGCAGCAGCGACACCAGATCATAGGTGCAGGGGCCGAACACGGCGTCCTGGAAGTCGATGACGCCCGGGCCGCGGGCCGCGTCCCCGTCCAGGATCATCAGATTGCGCGAGTGATAATCGCGATGCACGCACACCTGGG
>CAYQBR010000241.1:0-2810 GCA_964415735.1 uncultured Klebsiella sp.
CGAGGCCGCCAACATCGGCTTCAAGCGCCTGTTCGACTACATCACCGGCGACAACCTCGCGCAGGCCAAGATCGCCATGACGGCGCCGGTGCAGCAGTCCACGCGCGGCGAGAAGATCGCGATGACCGCGCCGGTGCAACAGGACAGCAGCCCCGAAGGCTGGCGCATCGCCTTCGTCGTGCCCTCGCAGTACACGCTCGACACGGTGCCCGTGCCCGCCAGCCCGCTGGTGCGCATCCGCGAGGTGCCGGGGCAGCTCATGGCCGTGCATCGCTATTCCGGCCGCTGGACCGACGCCAATCTGCGCGAACACCAGGCCCTGCTGCTGCAGGCCCTGGACGCCGCCGGCATCGCCCCGCTCGGCGAGGTTCTGAGCGCCGCCTACAACCCGCCCTTCATGCCGCCATTCCTGCGCCGCAACGAGGTGATGGTGCCGGTCGCCAGCAGCTCCGGCGCAGTGACGAACTGAATCTGATACGTTTCTGTACAAATTATGACGTGCCTCGCGTGTTTGTCGGGGGTACCATGCGGCCAGAAATCAGCCTCAGACTGAACCCTGGAGTCCGCCGTGCCTGTCAGCCCCAGCACGGAAAGCTTTCGTTTCGAGATCTTTCCGTGGAACGATAGTTTCGCCACGGGCATCGCCCTGATCGACGAACAACACAAGCAGCTTGTGGCCATCATGAACCGCCTCGCGCGGCATTTCGTGGCGGGCACCCATGCGCCGAACGACATCGAGCTGATCATCAAGGAGCTGGCGGACTACGCCGACTACCACTTCCGCAGTGAAGAGGAGGTCTGGCACCGTCACTTCAACGGCCACTCCCTGCTGGCCGAGCACGAACACGCCCACCACGACTTCTTCGCCAAGGTGGCGAGCATCCGCAGCGCCCAGGGCTCGCTGGAGGATTTCGCCGACGATCTGTTCGGCTTCCTCACGCGCTGGCTGGCCTTTCACATCCTCGACAATGACAAGCGCATGGCGCTGGCCACCCTGAGCCTGGACGCTGGCGCCAGCATGGAGCAGGCCCTGCAGGAAGCCGACAGCCAGATGACGGGCGCTCTGGCAGTGCTGATCCGCACTGTGCTGGACATGTACGGCGAACTGAGCGCCAACACCATCGAATTGATGCGGCAGAAGCTGGCCCGCCAGCGCGCGGAAGACGCGCTGCACGACACGCAGCAGCAGCTGGTGGAACGCAATCTGTCCCTGAGCGAAGAGCGCTACGCGGTGCTCTTCGACGCCATTCCCGATGGCGTGGTGGTGGCCGAAATTCCCAGCGGGCGCATTGTGGATGTGAACAGCCTGATGGGCGCGATGACGGGTTACTCCCTGCCGCACCTGCGGGAACTGTGCATTTTTGACCTGCACCCGGCCGCTGACCGCGAATTCCATATCGCCAACCTCGCCCAGCTGGCACGAATGGCGATCACGGAGAGCACCCAGGCCCGCTTCGAAGCGCAGCTGCTGCGCGCCGACGGCAGCCAGATGGACGTGGAAGTGAGTGTGCGCGGCCCCTTCCGCCGCGGCGACGAGCTGTGCCTTGTCGGGGTGATGCGCGACATCCGCGAGCGCAAGAAGCACCGCGAGGCACTCGAACATGTGGCCTATTTCGACGAACTGACGGGGCTGCTCAATCGCAATGGCATCAAGCGCCATCTGGAAGCGCTGATCCCCCGCTGCCGCAACAGCGTTCTGGTGGTGCATGCCGACCTGGACAATTTCACCCGCATCAACGAGCGCCACGGCGCCGAGATCGGCGACCGCCTGCTGCAGGCCTTCGCCCAGCGTCTGCGCACCGCGCTGCCGGTGGACAGTCGGCAGGCCCGTCTGGGCGGTGATGAATTCCTGCTGGTGTTCGAGACCGCACCCGCGCAGGCCGAGCTGCCCCGCTTCATCGAGACGCTGATGCACACCCTGCAGCAGCCGCTGCGCGCCGGCGATGCCGAGATCCCCGTCACCGTGAGTCTGGGCCTGAAGTACTGCGAGAGTCTGCAGCACACCAGCGCAGAAGTGCTGATGCGGCAGTCCGCCCATGCGCTCTATCTGGCCAAGATCCAGGGCGTGTCGCAGTACCACGTGCTGGATCAGGCACAGGAGAATGCCGAGCGCCGGCGCAATGCCCTGCGCAGCCAGATCGAGCACGGCCTGCACACGGGCCAGTTCGAACTCTTCTTCCAGCCCAAGGTGGACATGCAGGAGCGCCGCGTGATCGGCGCCGAGGCGCTGATCCGCTGGCGGCATCCGCAGGAAGGCCTGCTCAGCCCCGCCCTGTTCATCCCCGCCACGCAGAATCACCCCATCGGCGTGGTGATGGACGACTGGGTGCTGCGCAAATCCGTGCAGCAGCTGGCCCTGTGGTGCCAGCGCTGGCCCGGGCTGAAGCTGAGCTGCAACATCAGCGCCATGAGCATTCAGGACTCGACGTTCTCGCAGCGCCTGGAGCAGGTGCTGGCCGAGCAGAGCCAGGTGCAGCCGCACACGCTGGAGATCGAGCTGCTGGAGAGCAGCGCCATGCAGGACATGAACGTGGCCATCGCCACGCTGGAGCGCTGCCGCGCGCTGGGCGTGAGCATCGCCATCGACGACTTCGGCACGGGCTATTCGTCGCTGTCCTACCTGAAGCGACTGCCGGTGAACTGGCTGAAGCTGGACCAGTCCTTCGTGGCGGAGATGAGCAGCAAGCCCGATGACGTGGCCATCATCGAGGGCATCGTCGCCATCGGCCAGGCCTTCGGCCTGCAGATGATTGCCGAGGGCGTGGAAACCGAGGAACAGATGCAGCTGCTGGTGGGGCTGGGCTGTCGCT
>CAYQBR010000242.1:0-2797 GCA_964415735.1 uncultured Klebsiella sp.
CTAGATTTACTCCTGATTGGAAACCTGTTGCCAGGCTCCGCATTTGTTTTCCCTTCCAGTCGCAGCAAAGCCGCTTCCGAAAGAACTTGAAACTGGTGGATTGGATTCCGCCATAAGGCAGAACCGGGATTCACCATCTGCGTAGGTTTGATTAAGTGTTGCGTCACCTGCTCACAACACGCCTACGGTCTTTGACAGCCTTGCCGATGCCATCAAGCATCGGCAAAACCCCAAAGTCATTGACGGACAGTCGCCGTCTTAAGCCTTCAATGTCGATTGGTCGATCATGACGCCTGGCCCCATGGTGGAGGACAGCATCACTTTCTGCACGTAGATACCTTTGGAAGATGCCGGCTTGGCGCGCTTCAGGTCGGACAGGAGCGCCTCAAGGTTGCCTTGAATGGCTGCGGCATCGAAGCCGATCTTGCCAATTCCACCGTGGATGATGCCCTTCTTGTCAGTGCGATAACGCACCTGACCGGCTTTCGCATTGCGAACAGCACCGGCAACGTCGGCGGTCACAGTGCCGACTTTCGGGTTCGGCATCAAGCCACGAGGACCGAGCACCTGCCCGAGCTTGCCCACGACACGCATGGCGTCAGGGGTCGCGATGACGACATCGAAGTCCATGTTGCCTGCGGAAATGCTGTCTGCCAGATCATCGAAACCCACGATGTCAGCACCGGCATCACGCGCCTTGTTGGCATTCTCGCCCTGGGCAAAAACAGCGACGCGAACAGTCTTGCCTGTCCCGTGCGGCAGCAGGGTGGAACCACGAACTACCTGGTCGGACTTGCGCGGATCAACTCCAAGGTTGATGGCCACGTCAATCGACTCCTTGAAACGCGGAGACGCGAATTCATTAAGCAGAGCAACGGCTTCTTCGACAGAGTATGCTTTTGCAGAGTCAATCTTCTGGTCGATCAACTTGCGCTTCTTGGTCAGCTTGGCCATGTTACACCCCCTCCACGTCAATACCGGCACTTCTGGCGCTTCCTGCCAGTGTGCGCACAGCCGCATCCATAGTCGCAGCAGTCAGGTCAGGCCTCTTCTGCGTCGCAATCTCAACCAGCTGTTCGCGAGTGATCTTGGCGACTTTTTCGGTATTGGGACGTGAACTGCCCTTCGTGATCCCTACCGCCTTGCGAATGAGCACGGATGCGGGAGGCGTCTTGGTGATGAAGGTGAAGCTGCGGTCGGCATACACAGTGATGACGACAGGAATGGGCAGACCGGGTTCAAGACCTTGAGTGGCCGCGTTGAACGCCTTGCAGAATTCCATGATGTTGACGCCACGTTGGCCGAGAGCCGGACCAACGGGCGGACTTGGGTTTGCCTTGCCTGCAGCAACCTGCAGCTTGACATAAGCGGTTACTTTCTTTGCCATCTTGATTTTCTCCTGGTGGGTGATATCACCCCGCGCGTTCCGATCAACAGAACTTGCAGAGCTCCCCGCGGGCAGCGGACGCGAACGCTAAACTGCCACTTCATTTGCGCAGCCTCATGTCAGACATAAGCACTGCATTCCTTTTGAGATAGTCCCTTCTCAGTTTCTTGCTACATCCTGAATCATTTACATCGATCAGGTTTTCTCTACCTGACTGAATTCCAGCTCCACCGGGGTCGAGCGTCCGAAAATAAGAACTGCGACACGCAGACGACTCTTCTCGTAGTTCACTTCTTCCACTGCGCCCGTGAAATCATTGAACGGACCATCGATAACACGGACCATCTCGCCCGGTTCGTAGATGATCTTGTGAGTAGGCTTGTCTTGGCCATCTTCAAGCCGCTGCAGAATCTTGGCCGCCTCTTTGGCTGTGATTGGAGCAGGCTTCTCTGCCTTTCCGCCAATGAAACCCATCACACGCGGCGTTTCCTTCACGAGATGCCAGGTATCATCGTTAAGCTCCATCTCGACAAGCACATAGCCAGGAAAGAACTTCCGCTCGCTTTTCCTTTTCTGGCCGGCGCGCATCTCGACAACTTCTTCCGTTGGCACCAGGACTTCGCCAAACAAGTCCGCCATACCCGACAAGGCAATCCGCTCCTTGAGCGCATTCATCACCTTCTTCTCAAACCCGGAATAGGCGTGAACTACATACCAACGCTTCGCCATCTGACACCCTCTAACCTATGATTCCAGAAACAATCTCATTGAGGCCCCAGTCCAGCAACCAGAGCAAGAGAGCAACTATCACTACAACCACCAGCACTATCATGGTGGTTTGAGTTGTTTCCTGACGCGTAGGCCAGACAACTTTGCGGATTTCCGCGCGCGCATCAAGACAAAGACCCAGCAAGGCGGCGCCCTTCTCAGTCTTGACTGCAAGCCAGATGGCCACAGCCGCCAAAAGCAGCAACCCGATTGTTCGATACAAAATGGATTCGGCAGCGAAGTAGGAATTGGCGTACACACCAACAGCCACAAGTGCGGCAACGACGGTCCACTTCAGCCAATCCAGCTTGTAATCCTGATCATTTAATTTTTCGGACATGGTAATTAGAAACTCGGTTAGCCCGAAGTTATACCCGGGATCGCCATGACGGCGGACATCAAATCGATTTGGCTCTGCACATAGTGGCAGGCCAGGAGGGAATCGAACCCCCAACCTGCGGTTTTGGAGACCGCCGCTCTGCCAATTGAGCTACTGGCCTAGATTTACTGAAGATAAGCAAGCCGAAAGCCCGGCAACGGACATTTCGGCTTGATTTACTACTCTTTACTACGATCTCTCAAACGAGAATCTTTGCTACAACGCCTGCGCCCACAGTACGACCGCCTTCACGGATCGCAAAA
>CAYQBR010000243.1:0-2797 GCA_964415735.1 uncultured Klebsiella sp.
CTCGTTGTCGGCCGACGAGCAGGCGCTGCTCACCCTGGCCGAACGCCTCTACCCCTCTCTGTTCGTCGACGGCCAGGCGCCCGGCACCACCCAGGGCTATACCTATCGGCACTACGCCGGCACGGGCGTCTATGTCGGCTTCAAGGACGCGCAGCTGTATCTGCTGGGCGGCCCCTTCGGCGACGCCGTGCGCGAGATGGGCACGGTGTTCGGCGCGCTCGGCCAGTTGCGCAGTGAGGAGGCGCAGGCGCGGATGCGGGTGACCAGCGAGGCGGTGCCCGCCCTGCAGAATCTCGGGCTGGCCAGCTATGACAGCATCCAGCTCGACCAGAACGCCCTGCGCGAGTTCGCCACCTTCGGGCTCAAGGGCTTCTATGTCTTCGGCGATACGCTGGAGGGCGGCCGGCGCAACCCCACCTTCGAATACTCCTCCCTGAAGGAAGGCACCCAGGTCGTCGCGGCCATGGACGGGGTCATCACCTTCGTGCGCGAGCAGCCGCAGAGCAATGATTTCTCGGTGTTCCTGCAGCCGGCCCAGGGCTCGGCCTGGACCATCGGCTATGACCATCTCGTCAATCTGGCCGTGCGTGCCGGCGACGTGGTGAAGGCCGGCACCGTGCTGGGCCAGCCGGCGCGGCAGAACAACGGCCTGCTGCGCTTCGAGATCCAGGTGAATCACGACGTGGGGCCGTCCTCCGCGCCGGATACCCGGCACTTCTGTCCCTCCCTGCTGCTGGCCGACGGCGCCCGCGCGCAATGGCAGCAGGCAATGGTCACCATGATGAACAGCTGGGAAGCCTTCTCGAGCCTGGAGTTGTATGATCCGGCCAGACAAGTGCCGGCAGGCTGTCTGTGGCCGATGCTGACGGTGCCGCAGGCGGCGGGCACTGCGGCCGTCGAATGAGGGAAAGCACACCCGCCGCCGTTCACTCAGACACGCCTCTGCCGCGTCACCACCAGCGTGGCACGCGGCGCTGGTAGTCGTGGTAGGCCTCGCCGAAGCGAGCACTCATGGCCCGCTCTTCCGCGGGGATGTACCAGTGCTGTGCCAGCAGCAGGAAGACCAGCGGGCCGAGCAGTGGCGAGAGGGCACCCAGCGTCAGGGCTACACCGCACAAGGCCAGCAGCATGCCCAGGTACATCGGATTGCGCGTGCGCCGGAACAGCCCCTGAGTGGTCAGCTGATCCGGTGTGCCAAAGGTGTTGATGTTGGTGCCCAGCCGACGAAACAGGCGCGCATGCCACTGCGCCATGGCCAGTCCGGCCCGCAGCAGGAGCAGCCCGGGCAGTCGCCAGGGGGCGGGCAACCAGTGCGCCACGGGGAGCAGGGTGTGTACCAGCAGCATGCCGGCGACACAATAGAGCCAGACGAACGGGGGGAGCAGAAGATGTGGCATGGGGAATCTCCAGTGAGAAGGTACCAGCCAGTATCCGCGCGTGGCCGTGTCAATGCCTTAACCGAGGTTAAGCCTGCCGACAAACAGCACTACTCTGCCCGCGAGGTGCTGGAGCAGCTGGCCGGGGCGCCGCTGCCGGAATGGGACACGCTGATGGCCGCACTGACCCCGCGTACTCTGCAGCCTGGCGAGCCGCTGTTCCTGGCCGGTCAGCAGGTGCCCTGCGTGTACGTGGTGAGTGCGGGCATCGTGCGCATGGATTACGAGACACCGCAGGGCGACACGTGGGTGAAAGGCTTTGCCGAAGCGGGGGTGTGCTTTGCCAGTCTGAGCGCACTGGCGCCCCAGGGTCGCAGCAGCTTTTCCGCCCGAGCCTTGGTGACGTCTAGCCTGCAGCAGATCGACTATCGTGTGGTGCAGGCCCTGGCCAGCCGCCATCTGACCTGGCAGTGTGCGCTGAGCACGGCGTTTCGCCTCTACGGCCAGCGCAAGGAGCAGCGCGAGATGGCCTTGCTGACGCTTTCCCCCGAGCAGCGCTACCAGCAATTCCTGCGCGACAGCCCGCAGTTGGCCGCCGTGCTTAGACAACGCGACATTGCCAGTTATATTCGCATCACCCCGGTGGCCCTCAGCCGCATCAAGGCACGCCTGGGCAAGAGCCCCTGATCGGGCAAGACGAGAACGCCTCACGCCAGACAACAACAACCCACGCCGGAGAGCGACCATGCGTACCCTGACCCTCCTTTGCCTGACCCTGCTGCTGACCTCCCCCCATGCCTGGGCCCAGCGACCCGTTCGCCCGCTTCTGCCCCTGCATACCTGGACGCTGCCCGACTACGTGGCCGTGTCGTTCACCGAGGCACTGCAGCTGCCCGCTGATCTGGAGGCAGCCTCCTATGCCGGCGTGGCGATGACGCCGCAGAACACCTTGATCGTGCTGAGCCGGGACCCGCAGCCCTTCCTGGAATTCACCGCCGACGGTCGCTTCCTGCGCGGCTTCGGCGCCGAGAATCTGCTGGCCCGGGCGCACGGCCTGCACATCGATGCGGACGGTCAGCTCTGGGTCACCGACGTCAACGACCATGTGGTGATGAAGCTGGATGCCGACGGTCAGGTGCTGCTGACGATCGGCACCAAGGGGCAGGGCGGGGAGTGGGACGAGGCGGCCGGGCAGCGCCTGCTCAGCGAGCCCAATGACGTGGCGCTGGATTCTGCCGGCAACATCTACGTGGCCCAGGGCCATGGCGGGCAGCTGCCCCGCGTGCTGAAGTTCAGCCCCAGTGGCGAGTTCCTTGCGCAATGGGGCAGCCGCGGCTACGGGCCCGGCCAGTTCGTGGCGGCCCACGCCATCGAGATCGACGCCAACGATGTGCTGCACGTGGCCGACCGCGAGAACATGC
>CAYQBR010000244.1:0-2770 GCA_964415735.1 uncultured Klebsiella sp.
ATGCCCGCGCCCCGCGCCAGAACGCCGGCTACCCGGCCTTCATGGAGCTGGTGCGTCAGGACCTGGCGCGCGACTACGACGCCGAGGCCCTGCGCACCGAAGGTCTGCGCATCTTCACCACCCTGGACCTGCACGTGCAGAGCACCATGGAGGCCACGCTGGAAGAGTCGGTGAAAGCCGTGGAGCGCCCCGTCAGTGACGGCAAGCTGGAAGCCGCCGTGGTGATCACCGACGCCGTCACCGGCGAGGTGCGCGCCGTCGCGGGCGGAAGGCAGAGCGGCTATGCCGGCTTCAACAGGGCCCTGAACGCCGTGCGGCCCATCGGCTCGCTGGTCAAGCCGGCCGTGTATCTGGCGGCGCTGGAATCGGGCCGCTTCACCCTGGCCTCGGTGCTCTCCGACCGCCCCGTCACCCTGCAGTCGCGCGGCTCGCCCGCCTGGTCGCCCAGCAATTACGACGACAAGATCTTCGGCGATGTCTATCTGCACGACGCGCTGGAGCGCTCCATGAACCTGGCCACGGTGGACCTGGGCATGCAGGTGGGGCTGGACAAGGTGGGCGAGATGCTCGGCCGGCTGGGCTTCGAGCGCGAGGTGCCGCAGTTCCCTTCCATGCTGCTGGGCTCCGTGGACATGGCGCCGGTGGAAGTCGCCCAGCTCTACCAGACGCTGGCCGGCAACGGCTTCCGCTCGCCCCTGCGCACGGTCGAGGCGGTGACCACGCCCATGGGCGAACCGCTGGAGCGCTATGGCATCGAGACGGAACAGGTGGTCGATGCGGCCTCCATGTACTTGCTGGAATATGCCCTGCAGGGCGTGTTCGAGCGCGGCACGGCGCAGACCGCCCGCAACCGGCTGGACGCCAGCCTGCCGCTGGCCGGCAAGACGGGCACCACCAATGACCTGCGCGACAGCTGGTTCGCCGGCTATGGCGACGATCTGGTGGGCGTGGTCTGGCTGGGCAACGACGACAATTCCGACACCGGGCTGACCGGCGCCACCGGTGCCCTGCGCGTGTGGACAGACATCATGCAGGCGCTGGACATCCAGCCGCGCCTGACCATTCCGCCGGCCAACGTGGTGTGGCAGAGCGTGGCCCTGGGGCCGGTGCGCGACGCCGCGCAGCGCGACTGCCGCCTGACCACCTCCTTGCCTTTCCTGCCTGGCCGCCTGCCGGACCCGGCCGTCAACTGTGAAGACGAAGGCTCCTTCATGGACCGCTTCTTCAATCGTTTCGGAGACTTCTGATCATGCTGACTCGTGTGTTGCCCATTCTCTGCTTCAGTCTGCTGAGCGCCTGCGCCGGCATGGACGGCGGCCGCGGCATTCCCGCCCCGGTGGAAGATCGCTCCGGAGCCGCCACGCCGGGCAGCAGCGTCACGACGCCCGCGCAGCCGACGCAGCCGGCCGCCCCGCCTGCCGCGCGCACCAATCCCGCGCGCAGCGTGGTGCCGGGTATCGATGATCTGCCTCCGCGTACCGTCGCGCCCGGAATTCCAAGCCAGCCCGCCCCTGCGCCGCTGGAGCCCGCACCGGCGCCGATGACCATGCCCGGCATGCCGGCCACGCCTGAAGCGGCCCTGCTGATGGAAGTGGATGCCGCGCTGGCGGCCGGCGACCTGGAGCGCGCCGCCGCCGTGGCCGAGCGCGCCGTGCGCATCGCCCCGCGCGATGCGAATCTGTGGTTCCGCCTGGCCAGCATCCGCGCGCGGCAGGGCCGCACCGACGAGGCCGCCGGCATTGCCCGCCGCGCCCAGAGCTTCGCCGCCCCCGACACGCCGGTGGCGCGCCAGATCGACGACTTCCTGCGCACGCTGCCCTGAGCCGCGCCGCCTCCCCACCACGGACCCCTCGGACACGGAGAGACAGACCCATGAGCACCCCGACTGCAGCCTCTCACCCATGGCGCTTCTTCCGCTCCGGCGGCTTCGACCAGGTCAGTCTGACCACGGGCGAGGACCTGCGCCATCTGGCCGAGCTGGACCCGAAACTGTGGACGGTGCTCAACTGCCCCACCACCGGCCTGGAGTTCGACAGCCGCACGGCCGCGCTGCTGGATGCCGACGGCGACGGCCAGATCCGCGTGCCGGAAGTGCTGGCCGCCGTGCGCTGGGCCTGCGACCGCGTGCTGGATGCCGACATCTTCTTCAAGGATTGCGGCCTGCCCGTGGACAGCATCGCCGAGCATGACGACGAGGGGCGTGTGCTGAAGCAGACCGCCCGGCGCGTCCTCGACTACCTGGGCAATCCCGACGCGCTGACGCTGCAAGTGAGCGACTTCGCCAACAGCAGCGCCCTGTTCGCGCCCGGCAACTTCAACGGCGACGGCATCGTCACCGCCGCCCTGACCCCGGACACCGCGCTGCAGCAACTGCTGGGGGAGATCATCGCCACCCAGGGCGGCGTGGCGGATCGCAGTGGCGCGCCCGGCGTCAATGCCGACACCCTGGCCGCCTTCTTCGCCCAGGCCGAGTCCGCCCTGGCCTGGCTGGATGCCGGCGCGGCCGATGCCGGCAGCATCCATCGCCTGGGCGAGGGCACCGCAGCGGCCGCCGGCCTGTTCCAGTGCCTGCGCGCCAAGATCGACGACTACTTCACCCGCTGCCAGCTGGCCGCCTTCGACAGCCGCGCCGCCGAGGCGCTGAACGCCGCCCCGGCCGTCTATGCCGCTCTCAGCGCCCGCCCCCTGGTCGGCAATGACGCCGAGATCGCTGCACTGCCCCTGGCCGCCATCGCCGCCAATCAGCCGCTGCCCCTGCAGCAGGGCGTGA
>CAYQBR010000245.1:0-2768 GCA_964415735.1 uncultured Klebsiella sp.
ACATGAATTGTCGCGTGCGTGTCGACCGCAAGACCGGCGAATACGAGACCTTCCGTGTATGGGATATCGTCAGTGACGAGGAGTACACCGGCAAGGGGGGGCAGCTCACACTCGAACAGGCCCGGGAAAAGAATCCTGAGGCTGAGCTGGGTGGTGTCTTGGAAGAGAAGATCGAGAACATCGAGTTCGGCCGCATTGCGGCGCAGACCGCCAAGCAGGTCATCGTGCAGAAAGTGCGTGAAGCCGAGCGCGACATCATCATCGCCGAGTACCGTCACAAGATTGGCAAGCTCATTTCTGGAACGGTCAAGAAAGTCACCCGCGAGAGCGTGCTGGTCGATCTGGGTGGCAATGCCGAAGGCCTGCTGGCTCGCGAGCACATGATCCCGCGCGAGAACTTCCGCGTCGGCGACCGCATCCGTGCGCTGCTGCTTGATGTGCGTTCCGAACCGCGTGGCCCGCAACTGTTCCTGAGTCGTACGGATCCCGGCATGCTCATCGAGCTGTTCAAGATCGAAGTGCCCGAGATTTCCGAGGAAGTCATCGAGATCAAGGCGGCCGCCCGTGATCCAGGGTCCCGTGCCAAGATTGTCGTGCGCACCAATGATGGTCGCATCGACCCGGTGGGCGCCTGCGTCGGCATGCGCGGTTCGCGCGTGCAGGTCGTGTCCAATGAACTGGCGAACGAGCGCATCGACATCATCCTGTGGGACGACAATCCTGCGCAGCTGGTGATCAATTCCATGGCGCCCGCCGAAGTGGCCTCCATCATCATGGATGAAGACAGCCACACCATGGATGTCGCCGTCGAGGAAGAGAACCTGGCCCAGGCCATCGGTCGCAGTGGCCAGAACGTGCGTCTGTCCAGCGAGCTCACCGGCTGGACCATCAATGTGATGAGCGTGGCCGAAGCCGCCGAGAAGCAGCAGCAGGAAACCAGCGGTTTCGTCGAGATGTTCGTGAACAAGCTCGATGTCGACGAAGACATCGCCGAGGTGCTGGTCAGCGAAGGCTTCACCTCCCTGGAAGAAATCGCCTATGTGCCGCTGGAAGAGATCCTGAGCATCGATGGTTTCGACGAGGACATCGCGAACGAGTTGCGCAACCGCGCCAAGGATGCCCTGCTGACGCAGGCGATTGCGTCCGAGGAAGGGTTGTCCAGCGCCAATATCGCGGATGATCTGCGCACGATGGAAGGGATGGATGACACGCTGGCACTGGCCCTGGCAGGCAAGGGCGTGCTGAGCATGGAAGATCTGGCCGAGCAGTCCATTGACGATCTCATGGACATCGACGGCATGAATGAAGAGCGTGCAGGCAAGCTGATCATGACAGCAAGGGCGCCCTGGTTCGCGTGAGCGCAGAATGGCGCAGCAAGGCACAGGCAGCAGGAGTCCGGGTCGGACGGCAAGGGTAATCAGGAGTAGGTAAATGGCAGATGTAACAGTCAGTGAACTCGCCAAGGTTGTTGGAGTTTCAGTCGAGAGACTTCTTTCCCAGGTGAAGGAGGCGGGTCTGCCCCACACGAAGGCGGAAGATCCGATCTCCAATGACGACAAGAACACCTTGTTGCTGTTCTTGCGGCGCAGCCATGGCGACAAGGAAGCGACGGATACCGCTCCCAAGAAGATCACGCTCAAGCGCAAGACTGTCGAGACGCTGAAGTCGGCGGGCAGTCATGGTCGCGGCAAGACCATCGCGGTGGAAGTGCGCAAGAAGCGCACCTATGTGAAGCGCAGCGAATTGCCAGGCGAGGCCAACAGCAACGAGTCGCCGGAGCAGGCGGAAGAGCTGGCGGCGCAGGCGCAGGAATTCCAGGAGCAGGCAGAGGTCGCGGCCGCGCCGGCAGAAGTGGATGTTCGTCACGACGCGCCAGTGGAGCCCGCGCAGGCAGCGCCCGAGAGACCGGCAGCCGAACGGCCCGCCGAGCGCTCCACAGAACATGCCGACGCACGTCGACCAGCGCCGGCAGCCCCGGCTGCACGCCCGGATGCCAGCAAGACGGGCAAGAAGGATCAGCCCGGCGCCAAGGATGACGACAAGGGCGATTTCCGCAAGAAGGACAAGGCGCCGGCCCGCAAGCAGGTCAAGGGTCGCGTGGACGACTTCGTGCTCGAGGACAGCGAGTATGGCGATGGTCGTGGACGCCGCGGCGGGCGCAAGAGCAAGTCGCGCGCCACCAAGCAGCACGGCTTCGAGAAGCCGACGGAATTCATTTCCCGCGAGATCGCGATTGGCGAGGCCAACTCGGTCACCGATCTGGCGCAGAAGATGTCGGTCAAGTCCGCCGAGGTCATCAAGGTGCTGTTCAAGATGGGCGTGATGGCCACCATCAACCAGGTGCTGGATCAGGACACCGCCACGCTGCTGGTCGAGGAAATGGGCCATACGGTCAAGTTCGTGTCCTCGGATGCGCTGGAAGAGAGCCTGTACGAGTCCATTGCCTACGACGAAGGCGCCGAGTCCGTGCCGCGCGCGCCGGTGGTGACCGTCATGGGTCACGTCGACCACGGCAAGACCTCGCTGCTGGACTACATCCGCAAGGCCTCCGTGGTGTCGCATGAAGCCGGTGGCATCACCCAGCACATCGGTGCCTATCACGTGGAGACGCCTGGCGGCATGATCTGCTTCCTGGACACCCCGGGCCACGCCGCCTTCAGCGCCATGCGTTCACGCGGTGCCAAGGCCACGGACGTCGTCGTCCTGGTGGTGGCGGCGGATGACGGCGTGAAGCCGCAGACCGAAGAAGCCATCCAGCATGCCCGCTC
>CAYQBR010000246.1:0-2768 GCA_964415735.1 uncultured Klebsiella sp.
TGGAAAGCATAATGACCCGCCCCGTGGTCACGGTGGAACTCGATGACAGCCTGCGCGCCATCAAGGAATTGCTCGACGTGGCGCCGTTTCATCACCTGCTGGTGCAGGAGGACGGCATTCTCTACGGCGTGATCACCGACCGTGACCTCTACAAGGCCCTGAGCCCCAATCTGGGCACGCCGCTGGAGTCGCCGCGCGACACGGCCACCCTGAACAAGCGGGCGCACCAGATCATGACGCGCAAGCCCTGGACGCTGCCGCGCACTGCCGATGTGTTCGAAGCCATCCACCTGTTCAATCATCGCGGCATCGCCTGCATTCCCATCGTCGATGCCGACAACCGCATCGAGGGCATCGTCACCACGCGTGACATCTTCCGCCTGCTGGAAGCCAATCGCCATCGTTTCAACAATGCCACCAACAAGCCCGACACCACGGGAGAAAGCACCCCATGATCTTTCGTCAACTCTATGACGCGCCGTCGTCCACCTACACGTATCTGCTGGCCGACGAATACAGCCACGAGGCCATCCTGATCGACCCGGTGTTCGAGCAGGCTCAGCGCGATCTGGCCCTGCTGAGCGAACTCGGCCTGCACTTGAAGCTCGTGGTGGACACCCACGCCCATGCCGACCACATCACGGCCGCCTGGCTGCTGAAGCAGAAAACCGGTTGCCAGATCGCGCTCTCGGCCAGCGCCGGCGCGGTGAATGTCGACCTGCCCCTGCATCACGGCCAGCACTTCGGCGTGCAGGGCATCACTCTGGAGGCGCGTGCCACGCCCGGCCACACCAATGGCTGCACCAGCTTCGTGCTGGCCGATCAGAGCATGGTGTTCACCGGCGATGCGCTGTTGATTCGCGGCTGTGGTCGCAGCGATTTCCAGCAGGGGGACCCGGCGCGTCTCTATCACTCCATCACCGAGCAGCTGTTCTCCCTGCCTGACACCTGTGCGGTGTATCCCGCACATGACTACAACGGCCGCACGCGCTCCTCGGTGGGTGAGGAGAAGCGCTTCAATCCGCGCGTGGGTGGCGGCGCCAACGAGAAGGACTTCGTGCACTACATGCAGGCCATGCAGCTGCCGCACCCGAAGAAGATCGACGAGGCCCTGCCCAACAATCTGCGCAGTGGCATGCCGGAAAGCGGGCGTCTGCCCGAAGAGCCGGACTGGGCCGATCTGCATGTCAGCTTCGCCGGCATTCCCGAAGTGGAACCGGAATGGGTGGTGCAGAATCAACCTTCGGTCACCATCCTCGATGTGCGTGAGGCCGATGAGCTTGGCGAGCCCGTGATCGGTCTGCACAATGCGCTGACGATCCCGCTGAGTGAGCTGCGCGCGCGCGTGGGCGAGGTGCCGCAGGACAAGCCCGTGGTGACGCTGTGCCGCTCAGGCCGCCGCTCGTCGCTGGCGATTTCCATCTTGAAAACAGCCGGTCACGAGCGTGTGGCCAACATCCGCGGCGGCATCCTGCACTGGCACGATCACTGAGACTTGCCTGCGCGTGAATGACGTTCGGTGAGCAGGTAACACACCAGGCCGAGCACGATGATGATGGCCGCCGCGCGGGCCTCCAGCGGGCGGTCGACGGTGATGAAGCCCAGCGTCCACAGCATGATGGCGCCGTAGATGAGCGGTGGCAGGGGATAGGCCCAGGTGCGGTAGGCCGCCACGCCGGGTTCCCGGCCCTCGCCCTGACGGGCGCGCAGCACGAAGATGCCCAGCACGGTGGCCAGGGAACTCAGCCCCAGGATGAAGCCGGAGAACACCAGCACCGATTCGAAGGTCGAGGTGAGAATGAACAGCGCCGCCAGGCCGCCCTGGGTGTAGACGGCGCGGCGCGGCACGCCCCCCGCGTTCTTCACCGCCAGCAGGCGGAACAGCCGAAAGTCCTCGCCCATCACCTGCAGCACACGCGGCCCCGCCATCAGCATGGCGCTCACCGTGGAGATCAGCAGCAGCGACAGCATCCCGCCCATCAGCATCGCGCCCAGCGAACCGAAGGTGTTCTCGGCCACTATCACGCCCGCTTCCACCTTGCCGGCCAGCAGGTCCATGGGCACCGCGTAGAGGAAGGTGGCATTGAGCGCCAGGTAGAGCACGATGACGATGGCCGTGCCGCCGATCAGCACCAGGGGCACCGAGCGTGCCGGGTTCTCGATCTCGCCGGTGATGTAGGTGGCCGCATTCCAGCCCGTGTAGGCATAGTTCACGTAGATCAGCGACACGGCGAAGGCACTGGAGAGCAGCAGGGCGCCATCGCCTGCGCCCGGCAGCAGGTGCACCGGCTGGGGCGTGTCGGTGCTGAGCGTTACGGCGGTCACGAACACGGCGATCAGCAGGATCTTGATGAGCGTGAACCAGTTCTGCAGGCCGCCGCTGGCCTTGTGGTCGCGCCCGTGCACGAAGGTGATCACGAGCACCAGCAGCAGGGCGGCGAGCTGCCTGTTGATGGGCAGCAGGTGACCCACGGCGGAGTCGAGGTAAGCGGCGAAGGTCATGGCCGCCAGCGCCGTCGGCGCGGCAAAGCCCACGGTGAGCGAGACCCAGCCCGAGATGAAGCCCACGGCCGGGTGGTAGAGCTGACTCAGGAAATTGTATTCACCGCCGGAGCGCGGCAGCCGGCTGGCCAGCTCTGCATAGGTGAGCGCGCCACACAGGGCCAGCAGCCCGCCCACCAGCCAGAGCATGAGCAGGACGAAGCTGGACTGAATGTCCAGGATCTGGAAGCCGATGCTGGTGAAGACGCCGGTGCCGACCATGTTGG
>CAYQBR010000247.1:0-2748 GCA_964415735.1 uncultured Klebsiella sp.
CGGTGGCGGTCAGGACACAGCAGTCATTGGTGGAGGTATCGCCATCCACCGTGATGCGGTTGAACGACTGGTCCACCACCGAGCCCAGCAGGGACTGCAGCAGACTCTGTTCGATGAGGGCATCGGTGAACACGAAACTGAGCAGCGTCGCCATATTGGGCTTGATCATGCCGGCGCCCTTGGCGATGCCGGTGATCACCACCGACTGCCCAGCGCAATCCACCCGCACGGAACGCGCCTTGGGTCGAGTGTCCGTGGTCATGATGCCGCGTGCGGCCTGCAGCCAGTCGTCGCCCAGCGCACCGAGAGCGGCAGGCACGCCCGCTTCCACCTTCGCCACGGGCAGATTCTCGCCGATGACGCCCGTGGAGAAGGGCAGTACCTGCTCAGGGGCCACGCCGGCATGCTGCGCGACGAAGCCGCAGCAGGCGGCGGCATCATCCAGACCTCTCTGCCCGGTGCCGGCATTGGCATTGCCCGTATTGACCAGCAGATAGCGTACCGCTCCACCGCTGCTCGCCAGATGGCGGCGGGCCAGTTGCACCGGCGCGGCGCAGAAGGCGTTCTGCGTGAACACCCCCGCCACCGTCGAGCCCGGTGCGAGCTCCATCAACACCAGGTCCAGTCGGTTCTTGTAGCGGATTCCGCTCATGACCGACGCCACTTTCACCCCTGCCACCGACAGCAGGTCCTCCGCCTTGATCTGCGTATTGCTCATGACACTCAACTCAGTTTCCCGTGACATTGTTTGAATTTCTTGCCCGACCCGCAGTAGCAGGGGTCGTTGCGGCCCACTTTCTTTTCGTCGCGCACGAAGGGCGTGATGCTCTCCTGTGCGCCGCCCAGACGGGCGTCGTTCTGTTGCGCCGCGGCTTCGGCAGAGGCAGCCGCTGCCGCCGCAGCAGCTTCCTGCGCCAGCGTTGCCGCCTGGGCGTGCTGGAACAGCATGCGCTCGCGGGCACGCTCGGCCTCGCGCTGCCGCTCGATGGCGTCAATTTCTTCCGTGGTGCGGATCTGCACATGACTGAGGAAGCGGATCACTTCATGCTGCAGATTCGACAGCAGCTCCTGGAACAGCCCGAAGGCCTCGCGCTTGTATTCCTGCTTCGGATTCTTGCCCGCATAGCCACGCAGGAAGATGCCCTGGCGCAGCTGATCCATGGCCGCCAGATGCTCCTTCCAGAGATTGTCGAGAATCTGCAGCACGATCTGCTTCTCCAGCAGACGAATCTTCTCGCCCACCAGCGCCGACTTCTTCGCGTAATCCTCGTTCAGCACCGCCACGATCTTCTCACGCAGGGTTTCCTCGAACAGCTTCTCGTCTTCATCCAGCCATTGTTGAATGGGCAGTTTGCGCGCGAACTGGGCTTCTATCGCGGCTTCCAGGCCGGCGATGTCCCACTGGTCGGGCACGCTCTGCGGCGGGATGTGCGACGCGACCACCTGGGATGCCACGTGTTGACGCATGTTGTCGATCAGCTCTGCGACATTCTCGCTGGCCATCAGCTCATTGCGCTGCCGGTAGACGATGGTGCGCTGATCGTTGGCCACGTTGTCGTATTCCAGCAGCTGCTTGCGGATGTCGAAATTGCGCCCCTCCACCTTGCGCTGCGCCTTTTCGATAGACTTGGTGACCATGCTGTGTTCGATGGCCTCGCCACGCTCCATGCCCAGAGCCTGCATGAAATTCTTCACGCGCTCGGAGGCGAAGATGCGCATCAGGTTGTCTTCCAGTGACAGGTAGAAACGCGAATAGCCCGGATCGCCCTGACGTCCGGAGCGGCCGCGCAGCTGGTTGTCGATGCGGCGCGACTCGTGTCGTTCCGTGCCGATGATGTGCAGACCGCCCGCCTCGACCACCTGCTTGTGGCGCTGTTCCCAGTCGGCCTTGATCTGCTCGATCTGTTCGGGCGTCGGGTTCTCCAGCGCTGCGACTTCATGTTCCCACTTGCCGCCCAGCACGATGTCCGTGCCGCGACCGGCCATGTTGGTGGCAATGGTCACCACACCGGGACGCCCTGCCTGGGCGATGATGCTGGCCTCCTTCTGGTGGAACTTGGCGTTCAGCACCTCGTGCGGAATCTTCTCCTTGTGCAGATGCCGGGAGAGTATCTCCGAGGTGTCGATGGAGGCGGTGCCCACAAGCACTGGCGCTCCCTTGGAACTGAACTCCTTGATGTCGTTCACGATGGCTTCGAACTTCTCTTCCATGGTGAGGAAGATCAGATCGTTCTTGTCGATGCGCTGCATGGGCCGATTGCTGGGGATCACCACCACGTCCAGATTGTAGATCTGCTTGAATTCGTAAGCCTCGGTGTCGGCGGTGCCGGTCATGCCGGCGAGCTTGCGATACAAACGGAAGTAGTTCTGGAATGTGGTGGAAGCCAGTGTCTGACTCTCGCTCTGGATCTGCATTCCTTCCTTGGCTTCGATGGCCTGATGCAGGCCTTCGGAGAGACGACGCCCCTCCATCGTGCGGCCCGTGTGTTCGTCGATCAGCACGATGCGATTGTTCTGGATGATGTATTCCACATCCTTGTGAAACAGGTAATGCGCCTTCAGGGCGGAATGGATGTGGTGCAGCAGGCCGAGATTCTTGGCGGCATAGAGACTTTCGCCTTCGTTGAGCATCTTCTTCTGCGCCAGCAGCTCCTCCAGGAAGACATGGCCCGCCTCGGTCAGTTCCACCTGGCGGGTCTTCTCGTCCACGATGAAGTGGCCGGTTTCCACGAAGTCGGTGTCGCGGTC
>CAYQBR010000248.1:0-2740 GCA_964415735.1 uncultured Klebsiella sp.
GTGTTCAATGTCTACAGCTACCGGGGGCATGTGAGCTTTCGCGGTCTGGGCATGGCGGTGATCGGCCGCGTGCCGGGCTCGCTGCTGGGCGCGGCGCTGCTGCTGTGGATCGACAAGGAGTGGCTGGCGCTGTGGATCGGCCTGTCGGTGCTGGGGGCCGTGGCGGTGAGTCTGAGTTCGCTGCGCTGGCAGCCCACGCCGGGGCGCATGCTGGCGGCGGGGTTCATGTCGGGCTTCATGGGCACCAGTTCGTCCATCGGCGGGCCGCCCATGGCGTTGCTGTGGCAGCATCAGGAGGTGAATCTGATCCGCGCGAATCTGGCGGCGTTCTTCATCGTGGGGTGTCTGATGTCGCTGGTGGTGCTGGCGCCGCTCGGGCAGTTCGGGCTGCGCCAGATCGTGTTGTCCATTCCTCTGTGGCCGGCCACCTTTGCCGGCTTCCTGCTGGCGCAGTGGACGATGCGGCAGCTGCCCCATCGGCAGCTGCGCCTCGGTTCGCTGGCCCTGTGCACCGTGTCCGGTGTGGCGGCCGTGCTCTCGTTCTGGTTCTGAGCGGCCTGCGTCAGTCCAGCGCCGGGAATTCCGGCAGATTCGCCACGCCGGAACGCAGACTGGCTGCCAGCGCCAGGGTGCGCGGCAGCAGGCGTTCGAAATAGAACCGCGCCGTGACCAGCTTGCCGGTGTAGAACTGACGCTCGGGGCCGTCAGGCGCCTTCTCCAGTGCGGCACTGGCCACGCGCGCCGCATCGGCCCAGATCCAGGCCAGCACGGTGTAACCGGCGAACATCAGATAGTCGTAGGCGGCGGCATTCACCTCGTCGGGGTTCTGCAGCGCCTTCATGCCCAGTTCCGTGGTGAGCGCGATCCAGCTCTGCAGCTGCTGCTGCACGACAGCCGTGTAAGGTCCGTGAGGATGGCGCTGACAGAACTGCGTGACTTCCTGCACGAAGGGCTTCAGGGCCTCGCCGCGGCTGGAGAGAATCTTGCGCGCCAGCAGGTCCAGACCCTGGATGCCGGTGGTGCCTTCGTAGATCGAGGTGATGCGGGCGTCGCGGTAGTGTTGCTCCTGGCCCCACTCGCGGATGTAGCCGTGTCCGCCCAGCACCTGGATGCCATAACTGGTGGCCTCGATGCACACCTCGGACAGAAAGCCCTTGGCGATCGGTGTCAGCAGGGAGAGCAGCGCATCGGCCGTGGCGCGGGCCTGCTCGTCGCTGCCGTAGCGTTCGATGTCGGTCTGTTTCGCCAGGAAATAGCTCAGCGCACGGCCGCCTTCGGCGAAGGCCTTCTGCGTCAGCAGCATGCGGCGCACGTCGGGGTGCAGGATGATCGGATCGGCCGGAGCGGTGGGATCGGGGCGCTGGGTGGCGCGGAACTGCACGCGCTCGCGGGCATAGCGCAGCGCGGTCTGATGCGAGGCTTCCATCTGGGCCAGCGCCTGCTGGGCCACGCCCATGCGCGACTCGTTGATGAAGGTGAACATGCAGGCCATGCCCTTGTGCGGAGGGCTGATCAGATAGCCGGTGGCCTCGTCGAAGTTCATCACGCAGGTGGCATTGCCGTGGATGCCCATCTTGTGTTCCAGCGAGCCGCAGCGCACGCCATTGCGTGCTCCGGCTTCGCCGCGCTCGTTCACCAGGAACTTGGGCACCACGAACAGGGAGATGCCCTTGATGCCGGGGGGCGCATCGGGCAGGCGGGCCAGCACGATGTGAATGATGTTCTCCGTCAGATCGTGCTCGCCGGAGGAGATGAAGATCTTGCTGCCGCTGATGCGATAGGAGCCGTCGTCCGCGGGCACGGCGCGGGTGCGCAGCAGGCCCAGGTCGGAGCCGCTGTGGGCCTCGGTCAGGCACATGGTGGCGGACCAGCGGCCGGCGATCAGCGGCGGCAAGTAGCGCGCCTTGATGTCCGCGCTGGCATGGGCATTGATGGTCTGGATGCCGCCCATGCTCAGCCCCGGGTACATGGTCCAGGCGTGGTTGGCGGTGGCGTGGATTTCCATGCAGAAACCGGAGAGCGAGGCGGGCAGTCCCTGGCCGCCGAGTTCCAGCGGCATGGACAGGCTGGTCCAGCCATTGGCGATGTACTCGTCATAGGCCGCCTTGAAGCCGGGCGGGGTGGTGACCTCGCCGTCCTTCCAGGTGCAGCCGACGGCGTCGCCCACGCTGTCCAGCGGCGCCAGCACTTCCTGGGCAAACTGCGCCGCACTCTCCAGCACGGCGTCGACGATGTCGGGCGTGGCCTCGCGCCCCTGCGGGAAAGCGGCGTAGTGCGTGGGGAAGTCCAGCACTTCATCGATATGAAATTTCATGTCGCGAAGCGGTGCCTGATACTGTGACATCGTGTGCCTCCTGGTGATGTGTCCGTGTGCCGCGAGCATACCACGCGGCAAATGGGCCGCCAGCGCAATAACGGTTACACTCGCAGGCGTTGGCACAATAAGGAGAACAACAAGCATGGACCAATGGCCGCACGACATCAGCCAGGCCGCATTCCGCAAGGCCTGGCCACTCGAGGGTGAACCGCTCTGGCAGCGTGTCTTCGATACGCATCGGGACAAGATGCAGATCAAGAATCCGCACATCGCCCTGCCCAATCTCGAACGCATTTTCACCTGCACGTTCCAGCTGGCGAACGCCAAGGGCTTTCAGGCCATGAGCCTGCGTGACCTGAGTCGCGCGACCGGCATCAGCATGGGCGGCCTCTACGCCTACATCGGCAGCAAGGACGATCTGGC
>CAYQBR010000249.1:0-2740 GCA_964415735.1 uncultured Klebsiella sp.
CCGGCCTGCGTGTTGGGCGGCGCACCGAACGTGGTGCTGCTGCCGGAGAAAAGCTTGCTGCGGGTGTCCAGTTGTACGTGCACTTCCAGACCGATCACGGTTTCCCAGCTCATGTCTCAAACCTCCGGCTGCTGCAGATGCCAGTCCGTGTGCTGCTGGAACTGGTGTGCGATGTTGAGGACGCGGGCTTCGGCGAAGTTGTTGCCGACCAGCTGAATGCCGATGGGCAGCGCGCGGCCGTTGGGGGCCACGGCGCTGCCAGCGGGAATCGAGATGCCGGGCAGGCCGGCCAGGTTGACACCGATGGTGTAGATGTCTTCGAGGTACATCGTCACCGGGTCGTCGTTCTTCTCGCCCACCTTGAAGGCAGTGTGCGGCGTGGTGGGGCCGATGATGACATCGACATCCTGGAACGCCTTGTCGAAATCCTGCTTGATCAGGCGGCGAATCTGCTGCGCCTTGATGTAGTAGGCATCGTAGTAACCGGCCGACAATGCATAGGTGCCGACCATGATGCGACGCTTGACCTCGCTGCCGAAGCCCTCGCTGCGTGTGCGCTTGTACATGTCCTCGAGGTTCGCAGGGTTGGCGCAGCGGTAGCCGTAGCGCACGCCGTCGAAACGGGACAGGTTGGCCGAGGCTTCGGCCGGGGCGATGACGTAGTAGGCAGACACGGACAGGTGATTGTTGGGCAGATCCACTTCCTTCACGGTCGCGCCCAGGCTCTCGAAAACCTTCAGCGCTGCCTGCAGCGCTGCCTCCACCTCGGCGCCGAGGCCCTTGGCCAGATGCTGTTTCGGCACGCCGATGCGCAGGCCCTGCAGCGAGTCATTGAGCGTGGCCATGTAATCCGGAGCGGGCGTCTCCACGCAGGTGGAATCGCGGCTGTCCGGTCCGGCCATCACATTCATCATCAGGGCGGCGTCTTCGGCACTCTTGCAGATGGGGCCGGCCTGGTCGAGGCTGGAGGCAAACGCGATCATGCCCCAGCGCGAGATTCTGCCGTAACTCGGCTTGAAGCCAGTGATGCCGCAGAAGGCTGCCGGCTGACGGATGGAACCGCCGGTGTCGGTCCCTGTGGCCATGGCGCACAGATCTGCCGCGACAGCCGCCGCCGAGCCGCCGGAGGAGCCGCCGGGCACGCGTTCCGGGTCCCAAGGGTTGCGCACCGCGCCAAAGAAACTCGTTTCGTTGGAGGAGCCCATCGCGAACTCGTCCATGTTGGTCTTGCCCAGCGTCACGGCGCCCGCTGCATTGAAGCGCTCCACCACGGTGGCGTTGTACGGGGCGACGAAATTGGCCAGCATCTTCGAGCCGCAGGTGGTCAGCACGTCCTGCATGCAGAAGATGTCCTTGTGCGCCAGCGGGATGCCGGTCAGCGGGCCGTGTTCACCGCGTGCCCGTCGCGCATCCGCGGCCGCGGCCTGGGCCAGTGCCAGCTCTTCCGTCACCGTGATGTAGGCGTTGTACAGCGCGTTGTGCGCACGGATGCGCGCCAGATAGTCCTGGGTGAGTTCGAGGCTGGAGAATTCGCCTCGGGCCAGGGAGCGGGAGAGTTCAGCGACCGTTCTGCGAGTCATGCTGGCATGTGTCCTTGATTCGTGAGGCGCACCATGGCGCCGGATAGTGAGCACTGAGGAGTGAACTGGCGTGTTCGGAACGGGCGATCATTCGATGACTTTGGGCACCAGATAGAGGCCATCCTGGGTGGCAGGGGCGATCCGCTGCAGATACTCGCGCTGATCCACCTCGGTGACTTCGTCCTTGCGCAGGCGCTGGACGGCATCGAAAGGGTGAGCCAGGGGGGCGACATCCCGGGTGTCAATGCTCTGCATCTGATCGATCAGGGCGAGGATGGACGAGATTCTGCCGGCCACTTCCTGGGCCTCTTCCGCATCCACATGCAGACGTGCCAGGTGAGCGATTTTCTCGACGTCCGATCTTTCCAAAGCCATTGCTGATCTCCCAGTGCGAACCCGATTTGCCACTGGCAACTGGAGCGGGTCGACTCGCGAATTTGCGGGGGATTCCCCGTTTTGGGGCAATAATCGATTTGCTGCTTGCCCAATATCCCGGCCATTGTTAGAGTGCGTGACTATCGCCGGAGAGGCCGTGATTATACGGGAAAGAGACCCGTTCAAGGCAACAGTTTCAGGAATGGTCGGCAATCTGCCCACCGCCGACGTTCCACCGACATTCAACTCCTTGTACGACCCTTGCGCGCCACCTGAATGCTTTCATCCAATCAGTGATCCGCTGCCCGCGTCCGCGTTCCGGGAGTCCCCAGTTCCGAGGTTAACCAAAAGTCAATGTTCAAGAAATTCCGTGGAATGTTCTCCAACGATCTCGCGATCGATCTGGG
Source organism: uncultured Klebsiella sp. (assembly GCA_964415735.1). Classification (GTDB taxonomy): domain Bacteria; phylum Pseudomonadota; class Gammaproteobacteria; order Pseudomonadales; family Pseudohongiellaceae; genus UBA5078. The sequence continues at coordinate 2,363 of CAYQBR010000249.1, forward strand.
GACCGCCAACACTCTGATCTATATCCGCGGCCAGGGCATCGTGCTCAACGAGCCCTCCGTTGTCGCCATCCGCACCCACAATGGCCAGAAGACCGTGACTGCCGTCGGCGCCGATGCCAAGCGCATGCTGGGGCGCACACCGGGCAATATCACCGCCATCCGCCCCCTGAAGGATGGCGTGATCGCCGACTTCCAGGTCACAGAGAAAATGCTGCAGCACTTCATCAGCAAGGTGCACGAGAACAGTTTCTTTCCGCCAAGTCCTCGAGTGCTCGTCTGTGTGCCCTGCAAGTCGACTCAGGTGGAGCGCCGTGCGATTCGCGAGTCGGTGGTCAGCGCCGGTGCCCGTGAAGTGCGCCTGATCGAGGAGCCCATGGC
>CAYQBR010000250.1:0-2739 GCA_964415735.1 uncultured Klebsiella sp.
CGATGGCGATCCAGGCGGTGGCGCGGTGATCGGGGTGAATCTCGTGGATGGACGGTGTCAGGATCAGGTCGGCGCCTGCCGCGAGGATGGCGCTGCGGGCGGCGGCGAGAGTGCGTTCGTTGCACTCCACCCCCCGGTCGGGCTCGCGCCAGAAGTGCACCTCGCACAGGCCCAGCACCCGGCCCGCGGCCAGGGTCTCGGCCTCGCGCACGCCAGCGCCGGCACGGCCGTGTTCGCCGTATTCGCCCGAGGTCAGCAGCACGGCCTGCACGGCAATGCCGCGCTGGGTCAGCGCCAGCGTGAGCCCGCCGCAGCCCAGGGTCTCGTCATCGGGATGCGGCGCGAACACCAGGGCGGCGCGGCAGTCGATGCAGGGCTGGGCGTGATAGGGCGTCAGGCGGGATTCCATCGTGGCGGCTCAGAGAATCTTGCGGACGAGGATCGATTCCAGCACTTCGCCGATGAAGTCCAGGAACAGCGTGTCCAGCTCATCGTTGAAATAGTCCTGGGACTTGTTGCCGATGGCCAGCACGCCCAGCATGCGCTCGCGCCCGATGGGGCACAGGGCCACGGAACGGATGCTGGCGGCCTGATGCGGGAACAGGAAGGCGGCGGTGTCCTTGCTGACGGCGCGGCACAGGGTGCGGCGGTCGCGCAGCAGGGTGGGGAAGTTCTCCTGCAGGAATTCGGTGGACTCCAGCCGCGTGTGCTCGACGTTCTTGAGGTGTTCGGCCTGGAACAGGATCACGCTGCAGGCGTCGATGCCGGGCTGGGTGCACAGATTGGCCTCGGTGGCGCTGGCGATCTGCGCCACCTCGTCTTCCATCAGCAGCGCCAGAATGAGGGCGCGGGTGACATTGAACAGCTGGTCGTTGTACTTGGCGGTTTCCAGCAGCTGGTTCAGCGTGTGGCGCGACTCGATGCTGCGTTCACGCAGGATCTTCACCTGGCGTTCCAGCAGGGAGATGGCCTGGCCGCTCTCGTGGGGCAGGGTGATCTCGGCCAGCAGGGAATCGCGGTTGATGAAGAAGTCGGGGTGCTTCTTCAGATAGGCGGCCACCTGGTCGGCACTCAGCGCGTCGGTATTGTCATTGTTCTGCAGGGCAAAGATGTCGGTCATGGGGAGTGCTTGCTCACGATTGGAAGATTCGGGTTCAGGAAAACTGCTCCAGTTCGACGCTGCCGTCGAACACACGCGTGGCCGGGCCGCGCATGACGATGGGCTCGCCCGGGCCGCCCCAGGCGAGCTTCAGCAGACCGCCGGTGAGCTGTGCCTCGACGTCGGCGTCGAGCAGGCCGGCCGCGCGGCCGCAGACCATGGCGGCACAGGCACCGGTGCCGCAGGCCTGGGTCTCGCCGGCGCCGCGCTCGAACACGCGCAGACGGATGTGGCCACGGTCGACGATCTGCATGAAGCCCACATTGACGCCACGGGGGAAGTCGGGATGCGCGCCCAGCGCCGCGCCGATCTCGCGCACGGCGGCACGCTCGACATCGTCCACCACCAGCACGGCATGCGGATTGCCCACCGACACGGCGAAGAACTGCACGTCATGGCGCACGCCGTTCACCTCCAGCGTGCGGGAGTAGGCGGGCGCCTGTTCCGCCTGGAAGGGCAGGGACGCGGGGGCGAAGTCGGGCTGGCCCATGTCGACGGTGACGTAGCCGTCGTCGTCGATGCTCAGCACGATCACGCCGCGCAGGGTCTGCACGCGCATGCGACGGTGGCTGGTGAGCCCGGCGTCGAGCACATAGCGCGCAAAGCAGCGCGCGCCGTTGCCGCAGTGTTCCACCTCGTTGCCGTCGCCATTGAAGATGCGGTAGTTGAAGTCGACATCGGGCTGCGTGGGCGCTTCGATCAGCAGCAGCTGGTCGAAGCCGACGCCGCGGTGGCGGTCGGCCAGCGCGCGGATCTGGCGGCTGTTCAGCTCGGCCGGGTGCGAGATCAGGTCGATGACCATGAAGTCATTGCCGAGGCCGTGCATCTTGGTGAAGGGTAACTGCATACGCTCTCATTCAAGTGTGTGTCGGGACGTGCACAGGTTCGCGGGCAAGCCCGCTCCTACAGGGTCGACTCCAGCGCCAGCTGGTAGTCCAGGGTTTCACGCTGGCGGACCACGGTGGCCTTGTCGCCATCGACCATGATCTCGGCCACCCGGTTGCGCGTGTTGTAATTCGAGCTCATCACGAAGCCATAGGCGCCGGCGGTGCGCACGGCCAGCAGATCGCCGGGGGCAATCGCCAGCAGCCGCTCCTTGCCGAGGAAGTCCGAGGACTCGCACACCGGCCCCACCACGTCATAGACCTGCGCGGGGACCAGGCCTTCCGGGTGCTGCTGCACCGGCACGATGGCCTGCCAGGCGCCGTAAAGCGCAGGGCGCAGCAGATCGTTCATGGCGCCGTCCACGATAGCAAAGTTCTTCTGGCCGTTCTGCTTGAGAAACTCGATCTTGGTGACGAACAGACCGGCATTCGCGCAGATCGAGCGCCCCGGTTCCATGAAAAGACTCAGCTCACGCCCGGCCAGCCGCGCCAGCACCGCCTGGATGAACTGTGCAGGCGCCGGCGGCTTCTCATCGCGGTAGCACACGCCCAGGCCGCCGCCGATGTCGAAGTGACGCAGGTGGATGCCGCGCGCTTCCAGGGCGTCAACCAGCAGCAGCACGCGATCGATGGCATCCAGGTACGGCGCGATGGTGGTGAGCTGGGAACCGATATGGCAGTCGACCCCCACAATCT
>CAYQBR010000251.1:0-2727 GCA_964415735.1 uncultured Klebsiella sp.
CATATCGGCCTCTGACCTGTCCGAGAAATGTCAATTGATCCTGCTGGAGATCGGCGCGCATGCCGGTGGCGCTTTGCTGCAGCGAGTCGGTGACCATGGTGACGGCGAGGTCGGTGCTCATGGTCTGCGTCTGGGGGAAGACCGAGAGGAATTCGGTGTTCAGGCTCATGCGCCGACCCAGCTCGTCAATCTGATACACCTCGACGCCGGTCTGCAGATCAAGGCGTTCGATGGCATCGCCGCCTTGGACTGCGTGGATTCTGCCCGAACTGGCCATGATATTCCAGCGCGCGCCCGAGGCCTGGTGGAGCCGCACATAGGGGCTTTCCAGCAGGGTGGTGTTATCGAGGTAATGCGTCTGCTCGGCCGCTTCCAGGGTGTATTCCACACGGCCATCGGCGTTGTAGAGCACGCTGCTCACGCCGGTGGCGTAAGCGTCGTATTCCACAGGCAGCAGGGGCTGGGGTTCGGGCAGCAACGCGGGAGGGACCTCCAGCAGGCGGCGTCCGCCGAAGATCAGCACCAGGGCGATGGCGGACAGTGCCAGCAGCAGGCGACCGGACCGCTGGCGCAAGCCTGCGCGCGCCGGTGCGTTCGACTCCGTGTCAGAGGTAGGGGGCAAGAGCAGCATCGTATCTGTCCTGTGCCTGCAGAAGAAAATCGCACACCTCGCGCACGGCACCGTGTCCCCCGCTGAGAGTGGTGCACGCGTGGGCCACCTGCTTGACGGCCGAGTGAGCATTGGCGACAGCGAAGGCCAGACGTACGGCCTTCATGACGCGGATGTCGGGCAGGTCGTCCCCGACATAGGCGATCGAAGCGGGCGAGAAACCCTGCGCGGAACACAGTTCCTGCAGGGCGGTGTGCTTGTCCTCGCGCCCCTGGATCACCAGGCTGATGCCCAGATTCTCGGCACGACGGCTGAGCAATGCGGAGCGCCGTCCGCTGAGGATGCCCACTTGCACGCCGGCCCCTTGCAGCAGCTTGATGCCTTGCCCATCCAGCGTGCCGAAGGCCTTGATCTCCTCGCCGCTGTCGCTGAGGAACAACTCCCCTGCGGTGAGCACCCCGTCGACATCAAGCAGCAGCAGGTGGATGTCGCGGGCGCGCTGCAGGATATCGGCGGGATCGGTGGCGAAATTCATGGGAGGGGTCCTGTGGATGACGTCGGGATGTCGCGCGTGCGCTCAGACGACATTGGCCTGCAAGAGATCGTGCATGCGAATGACACCGCGCAGTGCCTCGGCGTCGTCCACCACGATCAGCGTGTAGATGCGGTTTTCCTGCATGATTCTGACGGCCTCCGTGGCCAGGGCGCTTTCCTTCACTTTCTTGCCGCCACTGGACATCACGCTGCCCACTGCGGTTTCCCGGATGTTGCGGCCGGAGTCGAGTGTACGGCGCAGGTCTCCGTCGGTAAAGACGCCGCACAGCGCTCCGGAAGTGTCGACCACTGTCGTCATCCCCAGGCCCTTGCGCGTGATTTCCAGCAGGGCGTCGCTGAGCAGGGTGTCCGGATGCACGCGGGGGATGGCGTCGCCTTCGTGCATGATGTCCTTGACCTTGAGCAGCAGCCGGCGCCCCAGACGACCGCCCGGGTGTGAGAAGGCGAACTCCTCCAGGGTGAAGCCGCGCGCTTCCAGCAGTGCCATGGCAATGGCATCCCCGAGCACCAGTGCCACGGTGGTGCTGCTGGTGGGAGCCTGCCCGAGGGGGCAGGCCTCTTCTCTCACGCTGGCGTCGATGTGGATGTCCGAGGTCTGGGCGATGGGCGACTGCGGCGCGCCGGTCATGCTGATCAGAGGGATGCCCTTGCGCTTGAGGATGGGCAGGATCGCGAGAATCTCGCTGGTGGTGCCGGAATTGGACAGCGCCAGCACCACGTCCTTCTCGGTGATCATGCCCAGGTCGCCGTGACTGGCCTCGGCTGGATGCACGAAAAACGCCGGGCTGCCGGTACTTGAGAGAGTGGCGGCGATCTTGGAGGCGATGTGGCCGGACTTGCCCATGCCAGTCACGATGATGCGCCCGCTGCAATTCAGCAGGCGTTCACATGCCATGGCGAATGCTGGGCCCATGCGCTGTGACAATTCGCCGATGGCCCGGTGTTCGATGTCGATGGTGCGCAGTGCGCTGGCGATGAAGCGATTGTGGTCGGTCATTGCGGATACCCTGGGGCGGTGCGCCGGACGTCTGTCCCCGCCCGGCATTGTTTTCTGAATTTATGGTACAGAAAAAACAGGCTCGCGCGATGGACTGCTGCGTGATTGTGCGAGTGTCGCGAGGAGGTGCCGCTGCGCATGTGCAGGAGCCCTGGACTTCAACAGTGGCGGACATGTCCGGCCAGTGCTGGAAGGCCGGCGGCAATTAGACGAAGGATTGTCATTGTTTGCAAGTAGTAATTTATTGCGGTGCGGTATTGAGGTAGACTCTGCGCGTCCGGCGAAAGGGTATCCCACGACACCCGCTTGCGCCCATACAGGAGATCAGACTGGTGAAATCCCTCAAGAAACTGTTAGCCACTTCGGTCCTTGTTCTGAACCTGCCGCTGTTCGCACAGGCTGCTGAGGAGCAGAGTGCCCTGCAGTCGGCCGAGCAGTCCGTCAATGCCCTGCTGGCCACCGTTCAGGAAGTGAAGCCCTACTTCGAAACCGACCGCGAGCGTTATTTCTCCGGCATCGAGGAGTCACTGTCCGGTTTCGTCGACTTCGATGAGGTCGCCATCGG
>CAYQBR010000252.1:0-2719 GCA_964415735.1 uncultured Klebsiella sp.
TAGTCATCTGGACTTCTCCTTCCAATACGGTACTGCAGATTCGTGACAGCTGTGCTGTCTCATGTCCCGGTGGCGAACAGGCGCTTCGGCGCCACACGACCATCCTCCAGGATGGTGCCGATGCCCATGAAGTCATCGCCTTCGTACAGCCGCACCAGACCACTGGCCGGCATGGCGCGCAACTGCACGGCCTGCCCCTGGCGCAGCCAGCGCGCGATGTCCTCGGACACCCGCGCCTCCGGCAGATCCTGCACGGCCAGGTCGGGAGCCACCAGCCAGCGATCCAGGGCGGCCAGCCCACCGTCGGCCTTGAGCTGCGCGAGGGCGGCCATGGTAACACACTGCCCCTCGCCAAAGGCACCGGCCTGCAGGCGGCGCAGGGCCTGCACATGGGCGCCACAGCCCAGGGCCTCGCCCAGGTCCTCCACCAGCGTGCGCACATAGGTGCCCTTGCTGCAGTGGATCTCCAGATCGGCCGTCGCGGCCTCGGCATCGAAGCCGAGCAGCGTCATGGCGTACACCGTGACCGGCCGGGCCTCGCGTTCCACTTCACGGCCGGAGCGCGCCAGCTTGTAGAGCGGCTGCCCCTGATGTTTCAGCGCCGAGTACATCGGCGGTGTCTGCTCGATGTCCCCCACGAAGGCCGGGATCGCCGCGCGGATCGCCGCCTCGGTGACATGGGCCGCCGAGCGCTGTTCGATCACGCTGCCTTCCGCATCGGCCGTGTCGGTGCGCTCGCCCAGCTTCAGGGTGGTGCGATAGCGCTTGTCCGAGTCCAGCAGAAACTGCGACAGCTTGGTGGCCTCACCGAAGCACAGGGGCAGCACCCCGGTGGCCAGAGGATCGAGGCTGCCGGTGTGCCCCGCTTTTTCGGCCTCGAACAGGTGCTTGACCTGCTGCAGGCAGGCGTTCGAGCTCATGCCCGTCGGCTTGTCCAGCACCAGGATGCCGTCGATGTCACGGCCCTTGGGCCTGCGATATTGCGCCACGTACTGCCTCGGTGCCTGTGCGTTCAGGACTCGTGCTCGGCGTCGGCTGCCAGTGCACGGTCGATCAGCGACGACAGGTACTGACCACGCGCCACGCTCTGATCGTAGTGGAAGACCAGACGCGGCGTCGTGCGCAGACTGCTGCGCTTCGCCAGCAGCGTGCGCAGATAGCCCGATGCCGCATTCAGGGCCTTGATGCTCTCTTCCACTTCCAGTCTGTCCAGCGCGCCTGCCTTGTCGAGCGTGACGCCCGGCGCCAGGCCTGACACTCCCTCCACCGAGCCCATCACCGTGACGTAGACATCGGCGTGGGCCAGATCGCGACTGACCTTGACGCCAGTGACCGACACCATGCCCACGCGCGGATCGTTCACTTCCAGCTGGATCAACTGGGCCAGCTCACGCTGCAGAAGATCAGCCACGCGCTGCAGTCTGGGCGATACCTTGCTCATGTCGATTCCCGCTGTCTCAGAGCGTCCTGGCGATCGCCGTGGTCTGATAGACCTCGATCTTGTCGCCGATCTGCACATCGGTGTAATTCTTCACGCCGATACCGCACTCCATGCCCATGCGCACGGAACTGGCCTCGTCCTTGAAGCGACGCAGCGATTCCAGTTCGCCCTCGAAGATCACCACGTTGTTGCGCAGCACACGGATGGGCTTGGCGCGATACACCGTGCCCTCGATGACCATGCTGCCGGCGATCTGACCGAACTTGGGCGAATTGAAGACATCGCGCACCTCGGCCACGCCGAGGATCTCCTCGCGCATCTCCGGGGTCAGCATGCCGCTGAGGACGGCCTTCGCGTCGTCGATCACGTTGTAGATGATGTTGTAGTAGCGCAGCTCCAGGCCTTCGCTCTCGATGATCTGGCGGGCAGACTTGTCGGCCCGCACGTTGAACCCGATGATCATGGCTTTCGACGTCGCGGCCAGCTGGGCGTCGGTCTCGGAGATGCCGCCCACGCCAGAGGACACGATGTTCACCTGCACCTCGTCGTTGCCGAGCTTGTGCAGCGAGGACACGATGGCTTCCAGCGAGCCGCGCACATCCGTCTTCAGCACCACATTCATCACGCCCACATTGGCGCGGCCGATGCCGGCGAACATGGACTCGACCTTGTTGGTCTGCTGCATGGCCACCTTGTTGTCCTTGTGCCGCTCGCGACGCTGGGCCGCCACTTCCTTGGCCATCTTCTCGTCGGCCACGACCACGAACTCATCGCCCGCTTCCGGCACGCCGTTCAGACCGAGAATCTCGACCGGTATGGAGGGCCCGGCACTCTTCACGGACTGGCTCATCTCGTCGATCAGGGCACGCACGCGACCGAACTCGTGGCCGACCAGCACCACGTCGCCCACTTTCAGGGTGCCGTTCTGCACCAGCACGGAGGCCACGGGGCCACGACCTTTGTCGAGCCGTGACTCGATGACCACGCCCTTGCCGGGCGCATCCACATGGGCCTTCAGCTCCAGCAGTTCGGCCTGCAGCAGGATGGCTTCCAGCAGCGTGTCAATGCCCTGCCCCGTGTGGGCAGAGACTTCCACGAACTGGGTGTCGCCACCCCAGGCATCGGAAATCACGTTCAGATTGGCGAGCTCACTGCGCACGCGGTCCAGATCGATGTCCGGCTTGTCGATCTTGTTGATGGCCACCACCAGCGGCACGCCGGCAGAGCGGGCATGCTGGATGGCTTCTTCGGTCTGCGGCTTCACGCCGTCATCCGCCG
>CAYQBR010000253.1:0-2717 GCA_964415735.1 uncultured Klebsiella sp.
GTGATGATGAGCGTCGAGAACACCTTGCGCACGCGTAAACTCCTTTTACGAATTCCCCGGGCGACTGGGGTACACTAGCGCCCGACACGCCCGGACCGGGCAATTACGCCTCATCTGTGGGGTTTATGCAAACAAAAAATCTTCTCGTGCACAGCGTGATGGCGCTGATCTACGCGTTGCTGTGGTACGCGCTGGCGGTGCTTGCCGGCGAGCGCATTCATGACCCCTTGTTCCACGCAGCGCTCCTGCTTGGACTCTCTCTGCTCTTCACATTTTCCTACACGCCGCTGTTTGTGGCCGTGCATACCAGCGTGCGCAGTCTGTTCGGCGGACTGCCTGTCACCACCAGCGCCGGCATCGCGCAGATGATCGACACGCTGCATGAACAGACCCGTCGCGAGCCACTGGTCGATTTCGTGGAGAAGTCCCTGCTCGTGCTGCTCGGCCAGCGCAATGCGCATCTGCTGCTGACCGGCGCCACCGGCGAACTGGCGGGAGTGGTGCCGCCCGAACTGGCCGCCTTGTGGCAGGACGTGCGCCGCACGCGCACGCCGGTGCACAAGGGTGAGCACTCGGGCATTCCCGTGCCGGGAGAAGGCGGACTTCTCGGCCTGCTGGTGCTGCAGGGCGCGGTGGAGGACGCCGAATTGCGGGCGCTGCTGCAGTTTCTGGCGCGCCAGATCGGCATCGCCATGGAGCGCATCGAGGCGCAGGAGCGGATGCGTCGCCGCGCCGAGGCGGCCCATGACGAGAAGATCCAGGCGCTGGCCACGTTGAGTGCCAACATCGCCCACGAGATGCGCACGCCGCTGGCCGGCGTGCGCGCCAGCATTGGTGGCGTGCAGGCCTGCCTGAGCGATCTGCTTGACGCCCACGCCATGGCGGCCCAGCTGCAGCCCGAGCGCTTCCCGCCGCTGCGGCCCGATCGGCTGGAGTCGCTGCAGAGCACGGCCACGCGCATCACGGACCTGGTGGACCAGGCCAACAATGTGATCGACCTGCTGCTGGTGAACCTGCACAACGACAAGCTGGACCAGCGCAGCTTCACCCTGTGCAGCATGCGGGCCTGTGTGGAGGAGGCGCTGGAGCGTTACCCGTTCCGGCGCAACGAGCGGGCCCGCGTCCAAGTGGCAGAGGGCACCGATTTCCACTTCCTCGGCATCCACAGCATGATGGTCTACGTGCTGTTCAATCTGCTGCGCAATGCGCTCTACAGTCTGGAGGCGGCAGGCAAGGGCAGCATCAGCATCGCGCTGGAAACCGGCGGCGAGGAGAATCGCCTGGTGTTCACCGACACGGGGCTGGGCATTGCGCCGGAGGTGCTGCCGCATATCTTCGATGGCTTCTTCACCACGCGCGCCGATGGCACCGGCGCCGGCCTGGCCTTCTGCGTGCGCACGCTGGCCAGCTTCGATGCACGCATCGAGGCCGCATCGGTGCAAGGCGACTATGCCCGCTTCACGCTGTGCTTCCCTGTCTGATCAATGCAGGAATTTCGCCGTCGGTGTGGGCTGCCGCAGATGGGCTGCGTAGGACGTGATGTCCTGTGTGCGCAGCTGTGGCAGCAGGGCGCGGGTGGCGTCCTCGCCGAGCTGGGCCGTGTAGCAGGGCGTGTCCTCGGCGATCCGGCAGGCCGGGGCATAATGCTGACGCCAGTCCTTGAAGAACGCCTCGTTCAGATGCTCGCCGTCGTTGCCGATGTTGAACAGCGGCAGCATGTCCCCGGCCTCCAGGGCCGCGAGCAGTTCCGCCGGAGCCTTGCGAGCGCGGCACTGGCGCAGATGTTCCAGCAGCGCCACATGGGACATGATCAGCACGAGTGACACCCGGCCCTTGTTGTCCAGCAGCAGAAACCCCGAATACGGCATGTCGATCAGGTAGTACTCCACGATCTCGTGGGTGCTGCGCAGGATGTTGAAGAACTCGATGAACGCCGCGTTGGTGAGGAAGCGGCTCTGCGAGCTGGCCACCACCGGGTCGGTGAGAATCTTGAAGGTGCGACTGAAATACTGCTGCTGCAGATTGGCGATGGAGCGGTTGAGCTTGCTCGCCAGCTGCGGGTCGTTCTTGTTGATGAACTGATCGATGAGCCCCTCGTTGAACGCCTGCACTGCCAGGTCTGTATTGGCACGCCCGGTCAACAGGATCTTCTTCACGTAGGGGTTGGTCAGACTCACGCAGTATTCCAGCCCGCTCATCTCCGGCATCGAGTAATCGATCACCACCACGCTCGGCATCAGGAAGCGCTCCAGGTTGTAGATCTCCTTGTGCAGCGCGTTGATGTCGACATGCGTGAGCGTGTCGGAATCGTAGGGGCCTGTCTTGTAGGACGAATAGCTGCGCCGGATCACCTCGCCGAAGGACATGGCGCGATTGACATGCTCCAGCGCCTGACGTGCCGACTGAAACAGCCGGTAATTGATGGAGCGGTCAAGCAGCAGGCTGACCGAATCGAGGAAATTGGCATCGTCGTCCACCAGCACCACCTGGGTGGGGTAGTAGAACAGGTGACAGATGGGAAAGTGGTGGTCCATGGCGAGCCTCCCGTTGGGGGATCAGATATCCATCTCCTCGGACAACAGGTGTTCCACCTGTCCTTCGAGCAGCGCCTTGAAATTGGCCAGCGGTTCGTCCACCAGCCAGGTCTTGATGAAATCGCCCGTGCTGTCGTCGACGATCTCGTTGAATTCCTCGGTGATCAGCCGGCTGTCGGCCTC
>CAYQBR010000254.1:0-2676 GCA_964415735.1 uncultured Klebsiella sp.
AGCCTGTCCTATCTCTTCTCCGGCCAGTTCATCGGCCCGACCAGTCAGGCACCGCGCGTGGACGAAGCCCGCGACGACAATCTCTACGAACTGGAGATCGCCCTGCAGCAGCTCGAGAGCGAGACCACGGGGCAGTACTGGCTCGTCGACCGCATCCTGCGCAATTTCCTCGTGGATCTCACGGGCAACACGCACCGCGCCGAGTTCTGCATCGACAAGCTGTACTCGCCGGACAGCGCCAGCGGGCGACTGGGAATCGTCGAGTTCCGCAATTTCGAGATGCCGCCCCACTGGCAGATGAGCGCGCTGCAGGTGCTGCTGCTGCGCACCCTGGTCGCCCATTTCTGGCAGAAGCCTTACACGCAACCACTGATCAACTGGGGCACCGAGCTGCATGACCGCTTCATGCTGCCGCACTTCGTGTGGGAAGACCTGGGCTGGGTGATCGACGATCTGAACAAGGCGGGCTATCCCCTGCAGCTGGACTGGTTCGCGCCGTTCCAGGAGTTCCGCTTTCCGCACTACGGCACGATTCACGTGGCCGGCATCCAGCTGGAGCTGCACCGCGCCATCGAGCCCTGGCATGTGCTGGGCGAGGAATCCACCGGACAGGGCACCGCCCGCTACGTCGATTCCTCGGTGGAGCGCCTGCAGATTCGCACGCGCAACATGACGGGCAACCGCTTCATCGTGACCTGCAACGGGCGCAAGGTGCCGCTGCGCAGCACCGGCACCGAGGGCGAGTTCGTCGGGGGCATCCGTTACAAGGCCTGGGCGCCGTGGTCAGCGCTGCATCCCACCATCGGCGTGCATTCGCCGCTGGTGATCGACGTGGTGGATATTCATCACCAGCGTTCTCTGGGCGGCTGCACCTATCATGTGGCACACCCGGGAGGCCGCAACTATGAGACGTTCCCGGTCAACGCCAACGAGGCGGAAGCACGCCGCGGGGCGCGTTTCTGGCAGCATGGGCATACCCAGGGATTGATGGCGCTGGATCTGGGCGAGCCGCATGAAGCGCATCCCTACACGCTGGACATGCGCTTCCGGGCTCGCCGCTGAGTGTCAGCCCGCGTTGCGCAGGGCGGCGATGCGGGCGGCAAGAGGCGGGTGCGACATCAGCAGGCCGGCCAGCGAGCCCATGCCCTTGCTGTTGATGCCGAAGGCCACGAGTTCATCCGGCAGGGCGGCCGCCTGGCCCATCTGGAGTCGCTCCAGAGCGGCAATCATGTTCTGCCTGCCGGCCAGACGGGCACCCCCCGCATCGGCGCGGAATTCACGCTGACGGCTGAACCACATCACGATGATGGACGCCAGGATGCCGAGCACCAATTCGGCCACGATGGTGGTGATCCAGAACGCCGGCCCGTGCCCGCGCTCGGTCTTGAACACCACCCGGTCCACGAAGTGTCCGATCACCCGCGAGAAGAAGATCACGAAGGTGTTCACCACGCCCTGGATGAGCGTCAGCGTCACCATGTCGCCATTGGCCACGTGACTCACTTCATGAGCCAGCACCGCCTCGGCCTCCGGCCGCGTCATGTTCTGCAGCAAGCCGGTGCTCACGGCCACCAGGGAGCTGTTGCGCGAGGCACCCGTGGCGAAGGCATTCACCTGGGGCGAATCGAAGATGGCCACCTCGGGCATGCCGATGCCGGCTTCCTGGGCCTGACGACGCACCGTCTCGACCAGCCAGTGCTCGGTGCTGTTGGCGGGCGAGGTGATGACGCGTGCGCCGGTGCTGCGCTTGGCCATCCACTTGGACATGGCCAGAGAAATGAAAGCGCCGCCGAAGCCGAACACGGACGAGAAGATCAGCAGGCTGTTGAGATCGAGCCCGACGCCCTGTTCGTCGAGAATACGTTCCACACCGAGCAGCCGCAGCGTGATGCTCAGAACAACGATGATGGCCAGGTTGGTCATCAGGAACAGTGCTATGCGTTTCATGGCGCGTCGAAGCCTCGTCGAGTGTCAGCCCAGCAGCGACTCGATGTCGTCTGCCCGGGCAGGTGGATGGATCAGGTGCTGTTCCGCGTCGTAGAGCGGATCGCTGCGTGGCATCTCGCGGAAGATCAGGTCGAAGTGCTTCTGCACCCGTCCCAGGTTCACCACCGAGATGCCACTGGAGAAACCGAACCAGACGTACAATCCATTCATGTTGCGGAACATGGCGGGGATATGATGGGGGCCGGCGATGGTGCCTTCAAGGTAGTGCTGGTAGAGGATCGGGATGTCGTCCAGCGTCACCTTGCCCACGAACAGCATCGGAATGATCTCCGGCACCCCCGAATTGATGGCGCTGCGAATGAAGTTCACGTTCTCGACGAAACCGCGCAGGTACGACAGGTCCTTGGTGAACACCGAGCCGCCGGCCAGCATGCCGCCTCGGAACACGCGCTGGGTGATGCGATAGCTCTCGCGCTCGCTGAGGCCGCGATTCACGAAGTGACGATAGACCTCGATGAAATCCGCCCCCTGCTCCGCCATGTCCACGGCCACCACGCGATCACTCACCCGCAGCGCGCGCTGCGGGTAGGAGCTGAAGGTGAGGGTTTCCATCAGCACGGCCAGACCTTCCTGACACGCCGTCACCCGGGGTGAACCCACGCTGAGCCAGCTTGCCCAGGGCTGGCGGCGTCCGTTCAGGGTGGTGCCCACGTGCACCCAGCCCTCGTG
>CAYQBR010000255.1:0-2664 GCA_964415735.1 uncultured Klebsiella sp.
CTGGCAGCCCCCGAATACGTCACCGTCAAGATGGAGATCGACGTGGCCCGCTCCGCCGAGGAGACCTGGGCCAAGGTGGGCGATTACTGCGACATCACCGAATGGCTCGGGCTGGAGTGCGCGATCAGCTCCGGCGACGGCGGCATCGGCACCGTGCGCGTGCTGGGCGGCGGCCGCATCACCGAGGTGATGGTGGCGCAGACGCCGCTCTCCTACGGCTACACCCAGCCCGCTGTGGAAGGCCAGTTCTACAATCTTTACCACGGCTTCATGGAAGCGCGCCCCACCGGGCCGAACAGCTCCACGCTGTATTACACCCTGGTGCTGGATGTCTCCAATCTGGCCGACCAGGCCGCCAAGGACGCCGACATCACCCGTCGCCGCGCCACCTTCGAACGCGCCCTGGGCGCCATGAAGGGGATCGTCGAACAGCAGTGAGTAAATGGGGTCAGAGACACTTTATCGGGAATAAAGTGTCTCTGACCCCACCACAACAACAAGACAGGAGATCCCCCATGGCTTACTCCCTGATTGGCAAGGACTACACCCCGCCCGACATTCGCGCCAAGGTCACCGGCGCGGCGAAGTACGCAGAGGATTTCAAGGTGGACGGCATGGTGCACTGCCGCCTGCTCACCAGTCCCATTCCTCACGCGCGGGTGCTGAGCATCGACACGTCCGAGGCGCTGCGGATTCCCGGCGTGGTGGGCATCCTCACCGCCGACGAGGTGCCGCGCCTGCCCGGGGTGGAACGCCAGATCCTGACCAATGAACCTGTCTATGTGGGCGAGCCCATCCTGGCCGTGGCGGCTGTCGACGAGAAGACGGCCGAGGACGCCATCGCCGCCATCACGATCCAGTTCGAACGCCTGCCCTTCACTGTCGATCCGCTCGCCAGCCTGCGGCCGGGCGGCGCCCATGCCCGCGTGGGCGGCAATGTGCCCAGCGCCTCGCTGGTGGAAGGCAGCACCGAAAACGATTCGCTGCGCCCCGACGTGCAGGCCGTGCACTGGAGCGATGCCGACTTCGCCGAACTGCAGCAAGGGCGCCTGCCCCAGGGCCAGCCGTCGGAGGAGTGGGTGGTGGGCGACCTTGACGCTGGCTTCGCCAACGCCGCCTATGTGCTGGACGAGAGTTTCGTCACCGCCAGCAATGCCCACCATTCCATGGAACCGCGCTCGGCCATGGCCTACTGGGAGAACGGCAAGTGTTTCCTCTACGGCTCCAGCCAGAGCCAGAGCTTCCCGGTGCCGAGCATCGCCGGCTACATCGGCATCCCGCCGTCGGATCTGGTGTTCATCGCCGAGTTCTGCGGCGGCGGCTTCGGCTCCAAGGGGGCCGGGTATCCCTCCATGGTGATCCCCGCGCACTTCAGCAGGAAACTGAACCGGCCGGTCATGATGCGCATCACGCGCGAAGAGGAATACGCCATCGGCTCCGCGCGTCACGGCTTCCAGGGCCGCGCGAAACTCGGCTTTCGCGCCGACGGCCGCCTGCTGGCCGCCGACCTCTACATCATTCAGGACAACGGCGGCAATGCGGGCTTCTCCGACTGGCTGTCGGCGGGCGAGGCGCTCTCGCTGGTGTACATGCCCGAGGCCATGCGCTTTCGCGGCATCCCGGTGTTCACCAACACGCCCACCAAGGGCCCGCAGCGCGGCCCGGGGCAGAACCAGCTCGCCACCGCCATCGAGCCCCTGCTGGACAAGGCCGCGCGGGCACTGGGCATCGACCCGCTCGCCATCCGTCTGATCAACGCACCCGGCAATGACGCACGCTTCGGCGATGTGCAGGGCGGCGTTACCAGCGCCTATCAGGCCGAGGCCCTGCGCCTGGGGGCCGAGCGCTTCGGCTGGCAGCAGAAGTTCGCGCGCAATGGCGAACGCAACGGCAGCAAGGTGATCGGCGTCGGCATCGGCCAGGCCTATCACTCGGCCGGCAGCAGCGGCTTCGACGGCCTGGTGCGCATCACCCCGGACGGCGTGCTGCACATCCACACCGGCGTGGGCAATCTGGGCACCTATTCCTACGCCACCACCTCGCGCGTGGCGGCTGAAGTGCTGAAGTGCCGCTGGGAGAACTGCGTGGTGGAGCGTGGCGACAGCCGCCATCACCTGCCGTGGAATCTCGGCCAGTTCGGCAGCAACACTTCCTTCACCATGACGCGCACGAACTACGTGGCGGCCATGGACGCGCTCGACAAGCTGCGCCGCATCGCGGCACTCGATCTGGGCGGCGCGCCGGAGGATTACGAGATCGGCGAGGAACGCGTGTTCCAGCGCAGCAATCCCGAGCGCGGCATGAGCTATGCCGAGGCGGCGCAGCGCGCCATCGTGATCGGCGGCGAGTTCAGTGGCCAGAGCGCGCCGGAGAATCTCAATGCCATGACCGCAGCCTCGGTGGCGGGCATTGCCGGCACCGGCCTGATCGGCGTGGCGCGGGACACGGTGCCGCGCCAGGGCACGGTCGCCGGCCTGGCAGCAGGCTTCGTGATGATCGAACTGGACACCGACACCGGCAAGTACGCCATCCTGGATTACATGGGCGTGACGGACTGCGGCACGGTGCTGCACCCGCAGGGCCTGGCGGCGCAAATGAAGAGCGCGGCCATCATGGGTTTCGGACTGGCCGGTTTTGAACGCCACACCTACGACCCGCAGAACG
>CAYQBR010000256.1:0-2664 GCA_964415735.1 uncultured Klebsiella sp.
AGGAAGGCGGGCAGGGCGATGTTCATCAGCAGCACCAGGCTGAGGTAGTGGCGGTGCTGCCACATCACGATCGGGTCTTTCTGCAGGTCCTTCGCATTGGAGAAATCCTCCTTGCCGCTCTCGTAGTTGCGCAGGATCCAGCCCATGTGCGAATACCAGAAGCCAAGCCCTGCGGAGTACGGGTCCTTGTCATTGTTGTCGACATGGGCGTGGTGACGACGGTGATCGGAGGCCCAGTGCAGCACGTCGTTCTGCAGGGCGCAGGCGCCGCCCAGGGCGAACACGAAGCGCACGAAAGGATGGGCCTTGTAGGACTTGTGCGACCAGAGCCGGTGGTAGCCGGCGGTGATGGACATACCGCAATAGCCCATCAGCAGGACGAAGACCACGATTTCGTAAGTGTCGTAGCCTTGGGTGAAGCCGTACCAAGGCACCAGCGTCAGCGCCGCCAGGGGCGTGAGCGTGAAGAGCAGTGTGTTGGTCCAGTTGATCGGGGCTTTCTGCATAAACAAGTCCTGCAAGGAGTCTGGTGACAGATGTCTGTTGAACGCTTTGACAGCCAATGTTGCGCAATTATTGCACGCTGGCGTGAAATTCAGGAAATCGACAAGCGGCCGGGTATGGCCGCAAGCCCACCCACAGTGCTGTAATTGCGGCCCGCAACGCCTTCATCAGACCACGAGATGCCCATGACTTTCGAACAATTGCAGGAGCAGCTCTATGAGCTGCAGTCACAGTTTGCGTTCCAGGAGGATCTGCTGAGCGAGCTCAATGCCGTGGTCGTGCGGCAGCAGACTCAGATCGACACGCTGGAGCGCGAGGTGGTGCTGCACCGCGAGCGCCTGCTGCACATCCTCGACAATCTGCCGGAAAAGGCGCAGGGCAGCACGCCGGTCGACGAGCGACCGCCGCACTACTGAAAGCGCAATTCACTTGGCTGCGGCGACGTCCTCGGCCTGCAGGCCCTTGTCGCCCTCGCTGATGGCGAACTCCACCCGCTGGCCGTCATGCAGCACGCGATGGCCTTCGCCGCGAATGGAACGAAAGTGCACGAAGATGTCCTCGCCACTGTCGCGCGTGATGAAGCCAAAGCCTTTGCTGGCATTGAACCACTTCACACTGCCGCTTTCGCGGCGGGACTTGTTGTACGGCACGCGTTGCTCTTCCACCACAGCCCGACGCCTGGCGGCCGGCTTGCGATGATGTGTGGCGGCGGCCGCGGCGGCGAGACTGATCAGAAGTGTGCCGCCGAGCACGAGGGGCTGGGTGTACTGGATTTCTACAAGAAGGACGGGAATGGCGACCAGAACGGTGGTAACAAAGGCGATGCTGAATGACTTGTTGTAATTGAACATGGAGACTCTCTTCGCTGCTTATAATTATTATGGCCTCGCAACAGTCACGTCCTCTTCGGCGGGGCCTTCGGGAGTGATCTGAAACGCCGGGCAATTCTAACCAGCTTTGTTGACAAATCAAACCCTTGGGCGAACCCCCGGCCTGGGCGCCCGCAGACGGCCCGGTGGTTAAGCCACAATTCAGATTGCCCCTGCCACACTCCAGCCAGGAGTCCGGAAAACCAGCCTGATGTGCGACTCCGCAACGCCGCCGGCCAAAGTGCCGCCGCGGCCATCGTCGAAGAGAGGAGAACAGCATGAACACACGTCTGCATTCACGTCCCCTGGTCCGTCTGCTGCGCGTCGCGCTGGCAGGCACGGCGGCCGCCACGCTGGCCACACCGTTGCTGGCCGAGTCCCGTTTCGACTACGCCGAAGTCATCGAGAGCACGCCCATCTACCGCACTGTCGAGGTGAGTGTTCCCCGCGAAGAGTGCTGGACCGAGGAAGTCGTGTCGCACCGCAGGCCCCATGCGCAGAGCAATACCCCGGCGATTCTGGGCACCATCATCGGGGGAGCGCTGGGCAATGCCGTGGGGCACGACAAGTCCAACAAGCGCGTCGGCGCGGTGGTTGGCGCCGTGTTGGGGCACTCCATTGGACGTGATATAGTCGCCGCCAACAGTCGCGGGCGAGTCACCGAAGTGGAAACCGTGCGTCAGTGCGAGACCGTCTACGATCACCACGACGAAGAGCGCCTGCTGGGCTACCAGGTCCGTTACCGCTACCACGACAAGGATTATTCGGTGCGCATGGACGACGACCCGGGCGAGTTCGTCCGCGTGCGCGTCGACGTGCAGCCCGTGTTCCAGTAAACCGCGCCGGTGCCCTTGCTGCACGGGCTGCACTTCGCCGACACCAGGGAGAAACACCGTGCGTTCATCGGATTTCCAGCAGCGCCGCCTTGCGGGCAGACTCGCCGCGCTCCTGTGTGTGGGGGTGCTGAGCCTGCCGGTCGCGGCGGCGCAGGGGCAGCAGTTGCTTCTGGCGCAGCAGTCCGCCGGTGCCGATGCGGCGCAGGCTGTGCGCATTTCCCAGCGCGAGGCGCTTGAACTCGTGCGGGCCCGCTTCCCCGGCAATGTCGTCAGCATCAGTGAAGTGCAGCAGGATGGCGCCTTGCAGTACCGCGTGCGCATGGACAACGACGGCAACATCTTCACCGTGTATGTCGATGCCGTCACCGGCAACATCCGGCGGGAGCAATAAGCATGCGTCTGCTGGTGGTCGAGGATCAGAGCCTGCTGCGCCAGCAGCTTGCCCAGGGGCTGAC
>CAYQBR010000257.1:0-2656 GCA_964415735.1 uncultured Klebsiella sp.
GGCGACATCCTGACTGCCGTGCGCATCCCCGCCAAGTGGGCCAATGCCGAGTTCTACTTCGAGAAAGTGGCAGACCGCAATGTCTGGGACTTCGCCCTGGTCAGCATCGCTGCCGCCATGCGCGTCAACAACGGCGTGATCGAGGATTCCCGTCTGGTGGCTGGCGCCGTGCAGTGCACGCCGCGTCGTCTGACCAGCGTCGAGTCCGCGATTCGCGGCAAGGCTCGCAACCAGGAAACGGCCGACCAGGTCGCCAGCCTGGCCGTTCAGGGCGCACAGCCTCTGAACTTCAACCACTTCAAGATGCCCCTGATGGAAAATCTTGTGAACAGGGCTGTTCGCGGACACGCGTAATCCAGAACCTGCTTCCGCCACTGCCAGAAGCCGCCGTGAATGTCACTGCGGCCTCTGGCAGCAGGCTGCGGATGTGAGGCTGGAACATAACAATAGATAAAAACATCGAGGACTAGGACTGTGGAAATTATTCGTTACCGGCACGACGTTTGGGGAGAGGAAGTGATTCTGGGCGTGTCCTGGGATCTGTTGTGGGTAGTCGCCGTCGCCGCCTTCCTGTTGCTGGCTGCACATGCCATTTTCATGGCAGCTCTGGCCAAGAAGAAAGCGCGTCCTTCTTCAGAAGGCAAGCGTGTCAACCGTCACGATGCCATCGACCGGGCCTTCCACTGGATCATGGCCGGCAGTGTGCTGGTACTGATCGCCACCGGGATTTCGCCCATCGTGGGCATTCGCATCTCCTGGCTGAACATTCACTGGATCGCCGGCCTCGTGCTGACCTTCGTCTGCGTGTTCCACATCATCCGCGCCATGTTCTGGCAGGACTTCAAGTCCATGCTGCTCGGGCCGGCCGATTTCAAGGAGCCGTTTGACGAGAGCATCAAGCCGGGCAAGTACTCCTTCGAACAGAAGGGCATGCACTGGGCCATGACCGTGCTGGTCATCGCCGTGATCGCCACCGGCGTCACGCTGTTTCTGAACATCAACACGCCCTGGTGGGATCGCCCCAGCGTGGAAGATGAAGGCGCACTGGGCATTTTCTTCCTGCTGCACGGCACTGCCACTCTGGGTCTGATCGCCTTCACCGCGATTCACATCTACTTCGCCGTACGTCCGGAAAAGCGCTTCTACACCCGCTCCATGGTGACTGGCTGGATCTCCGAAGCCGAGATGAAAGAGAACCATGACACCAACAAGTGGAAGGCGGAGTAAGCAGCAGCGTGAACAATCTGGAAGACGATATCGAAACGATTGAATCGGGCTACGAGTTCCTGCTGGCCTATGCCGCGCAGGGACGTCCGCCCCAGGATGAGTCGGGCATGGGCCCGCATCCGCGCCCGACGCTGGAGAACATGCTCAAGGCCATGCAGAACGCCAGCCAGGCTCTGGCCGGCAGCAGCGATGCCTTCGAGCAGGTGATCCTGGACGACCTGCGCAAGGCCAGTGCGGCCATCAGCTTCGTGCTGGCGCAGCCCAAGCTGGGCTCGGAAGTGGTGGACAACCTGAACGCCTCCATTCACCTGCGCGCCGTGCTGACAGACTTCTTCCTGTACAGCGAGGCCTTCCGTCCGGTGGGCAGCGACACGCCGCCTCCGGCAGCGCAGTGGGACAGAGTCGGCAACTGAGTCGCTTCGACTTGTTGCGCAAGAATAAGGCCGTGCTCTGCAGTCCGCAGGGCGCGGCCTTCTTGTTTCTGCTCCCGGCGAGAAGCTGAGAATTCCCCCGCTTCGGGTGGTGGTGATGGTTTTTGAACGTGTGCTAAGGTGCTGAAAATTTCACCCACGTCGGAACCCCATCATGCTGACTTCACTTCCCCACGCCCTGCGTTGCCATTCCCGCCACTGGCTCGCCCCTCTGGTTCTGACCCTGACTGGCGCTGGCCTTACGCTGCCTGCCACGGCCGCGCCGCACATGATCAGCGGAGGCAGCGGCCATGTGCAGGTGCTCGATGGCGACGGCAGTGTGTGGGTGTGGGGCTACAACAAGTACGGCACTGTCGGCGACGGCAGCACGATCGAGGCGTCACCGAATGCGCAGACGCGGCCGCGCAAGGCCACTCTCACCGGCGTCGTGGCCATCGCGTCGGGGCAAGGAGCCAGCTTCGCGGTGACGGAGGCGGGCACAGTCTGGAGCTGGGGGTACGGCTATCTCGGGCTCGGTGCCTACGAAGGCAAGACGGTCCCCACCCAGGTGGCCGGCTTGAGCAATGTCCAGCAGCTCGCCTCCGGCCTGTATCACACGCTCGCCTTGAAGCGCGATGGCACACTGGTGGCCTGGGGCAACAACAGCCGCGGCGCGGTGGGCGATGGCAGCACTGAGCACCGCGCCTTGCCGGTAGCCCTGGCGCTGTCGGGCGTCAAGGCGATCGCGGCCAATGGTCACTCCCTGGCATTGAAGAACGACGGCACCGTGTGGGCCTGGGGCGAAAACAATCGCGGCCAGGCCGGTGGTGTTGCCGGGCAGCATCCGAGCACCCCGACGCAAATTGCCGGTTTGAGCGACGTCAAGGCGATTGCCGCGGGGGTACTGCATTCCGTGGCCCTGAAAAACGATGGCACCGTCTGGTCCTGGGGTCACGGGATTGCGCGCGGCGATGGCACGATGACGGACACGGCCGTGCCGGTGCGCGCGAACATCGACA
>CAYQBR010000258.1:0-2653 GCA_964415735.1 uncultured Klebsiella sp.
CCGTCTACCACGAGTTCATCGGCAAGTTCGCGGAATACCTCTATCTCTCGGCCGAAGGCGAGGTGCTGGACAAGTACCGCATCAGCCGTGGCAACCACTCGCTGCAGCCCACCATCGTGCCCACGGGGCCCGAGTCCGCCATCGCCATGCTGCGCTACGCCGGCACCGAACATCACCGCGTGCTGGCCAGCCGCACCGAAGATGCGGGGCGCAGCTGGTCAAAGCCCGTGCCGCTGGAACCCTTCAACCCCAACTCCTCGCTGGCGGCAGCCATGACCCATCGCAACACCCTGCTGGTGGCGCTGAACAATCTGCGCGACGGCCGCTTCCGCCTCAGCCTCTACGAGACCGATCTGGCGATGGAGAACTGGGAGCACCTGATCGATCTGGACGCCTCGCCCGATCCGGACGGGGACCCGCTGCCCGAGAGCAGCTTCACCCCGGCCCTGCGCCGCCAGTTCATGGCGTCCAGCAGTGGCAGCCGGGACGACTTGCTGGGCGGCTTCCTGGCCGAGGTGGACGAGCGCATGTGCCGCCGCGCCGGCTGCGAGTTCGAGTACGAATACCCCTACCTCGTGCACACCCGCGAGGGCATCTTCCATCTGGTGTATTCCTGGAACAACAGCTTCATCAAGCACGTGAGCTTCACGGAAGACTGGCTGGAGTCACGCAACTGATGACGCCGCTGGACTTCGTCTTCTGGCAGTCCCTGGCCAGTGCCGCCCTGCCCTTGTTTCTGCTGCTGCCGAGTGCGCGGCTGTCGCCGCCCCTGCGTTACGCCCTGCTGCTGACCCTGCTCGCACTGGCACTCGTGCCCCTCAACGGGATCTCGCTTGCGACCTATCTGCGCAGCGTCCTGGACGATCTGGCGCTGACCACCAGCCTGGCGCTGCTGCTGGGCACTGCCGTGCGACTGGGGTGGATGGCGCGCCCGCCCGAGGCGCAGCTGACGCTGCTGCTGTGGCTGTTCGCGGGGATGGCGGTGGTGTTGTATCCGGCAGCGCTGGGACTGACCTTCGTCGACCCTTACCGCCTGGGCTTTGCGCCGCGGCTGCTGCTGGCGGGCGTGGGGCTGCTGAGTCTGGGGCTGCTGTGGCAGCGTCACTATGTCGGCTGCCTCATGCTGAGCGTGGCGACCCTGGGCTTCGTGCTGCAGCTCAAAGGCTCCACCAATTACTGGGACTACCTGATCGACCCGGCGCTGGGCACCTTCTGCCTCGTGGTGCTGCTGCGGCGCGCCTGGCGCCGCCTCATTCCCTTACGTTATCGGTCAGCATGAAGCGGGCGGCTTCGTAGAGGCCACGCCCGAGATCCAGCAGGCGCTGGTACTCCTCGGGATGCTGCTCGGCCACGTTCTGCAGCGGCTCGAGTGACGCCAGATCGTGCATCGACGGGCTGCTGCCGTCATGATTCATCTGCACCAGGAAATCCTTCGTCACCACGCCGATCAGCGGGAAACTCCCCTCGCGCAGCACCACCGGAATGGCGCGCTCGCCCTCCGGCGACGGCAGCTGGATGTCCCGCCCCATGGTGCGCGTGGTGTATTCCACCCCCGCCAGCCCCGCCACCGTCGGCAGCAGATCCGCCAGGCCTGTCGCTTCCTCGAACACGCGCGGCTCCAGCAGGCCGGGCGCGTGAATCAGCATCGGCACATGGTTGCTCTCCAGCCCCAGTTGCTCGAAGGCCGGCGGCATGTGCGGCAGCTGGGAGATGCGGGTGTTGTGGTCCCCGAACAGCACGAAGATCGTGTTCTCGTAATAGCCCCCCGCCTTGGCCATCTCCATGAAGCGGCCGATGTTGTAGTCCAGCAGGCGCACGGCGTTGTACTGCTCCAGGCTGCGCGAGCCGAACTCCTGCACCTGTTCCAGCGGCAGGTCCAGCGTCTCGAAATCGTCGTTGTTCTCGGGAATGGTGAACGGGCGGTGATTGCCCGCCGTCTGGATGTAGGCGAAGAAGGGCTTGTCCTTGGGCAGGGCCTGGATGATCTGATCGCTCTCCTTGAACAGGTCGAGGTCCGAGATGCCCCACACATCCACGTTGGGCGCCTGCCAGTAGCCTTCCTCGTACAGCGTGATGTCGTCGATGCTCTGCATGATCACGCCATTGATGTTGGCCCAGCCGGCGCTGCCCCCCACGGTGTAGATCTTCTGGTAGCCGTCCAGCGCATTGATCAGCGTGTTCTGCCGGATGATCAAGGGGTTGCGACTGGCGGTTTCCTGCCGGGTCACATCGGGAATGCCCGTGATGCTGGCCCAGACCGTCTTGGCCGTGCCGGTGACCGGCACGTAGAAATGCTTGAAGAACCAGCTCTGCGGGGCCAGGGCGTCGAGGTTCGGCGTCGGGTTCAGCGGATTGCCATAGACCCCCACGGCGGAAGCCCCCAGCGATTCGAGCATGATGAAGACGATGTTCGGCTTGCGCTCGCCAGGCAGCGCATGGGGCTGCACGCCCACGTGGCGCTCGAAGCTGATGCCCTGGCCGGAGGGCGTCACGCCGAGGTAATTGGCCACCACCGGGTAGAGCCTGTTGAGCGCCTCGGCATCGTGGCCAGCGTCCTGCACGCCCCAGGTGTCATAGAGAAACAGCAGGGGGTTCAGGCCCAGCGCGCCAATCTGGCTGTCGCCCGAGAAGAAGGCATCGCTCCAGCGCAGCG
>CAYQBR010000259.1:0-2636 GCA_964415735.1 uncultured Klebsiella sp.
GATGTTGGCGCCCGTGCCGCGACGCAGCTCGATGCCACGACCGCCGGTGCCGCGACCGATGAAGGTGAAGTTGGCCAGCGTGGGCTTGGAGCGGGGCAGCGAGTCGAAGGCGAACTCGTTGTTGTCCGCCTCGATGCCGCGGTCGCCGAAGCCGGTGCGCTGCTTGATCACCGCGTGCTGCACCTTGCCCTGGAAGCCGAAGGTCCAGTCGAAGGAGTCGTCCTCGTTGTGGGTCAGCACGAGGTGCTTGGCATTCACGGTGCCGCCGAAGAACTCGACGCCGTCATCGGAGCTGCCGTGTACCTGCACGTAGTCCACCACCGTGCCGCTGCCGACGCCCTGGAAGGCGATGCCGTTCAGTTCGTTGGTTTCCGTGATGTTCTGGCCCGGGTATTTCACGATCACGTAGTTCAGCGTGCCGCTGCTGTCAGTCGGGTTGTTGCCGCCGTACTTGCCAGTGGAGCCTTCGCCTTCCAGCTCGCACAGGGCCGTGCCGGTCGCGCAGCCGTTCACCGGGGCATTGCCGTTGATGATGATGCCGCCCCAGCGCCCGGTGGTGGTGGCTGTGGCACTGGCTTCGCCGTCGTAGGTGAACACGATCGGGGCCGCTTCGCTGCCCAGCGCCTGGATCTTGGAGCCGCGGCGGATGACCAGGAAGTTCAGGCCGACCGGGCTGATGACCTTGACGCCGGCGTCGATGGTCAGGGTAGCGGAATTGGTGTTGTCGCCACCGATGAACACCGCACCGTTCAGCAGGTACACGTTGTTCGCGTTCAGGTGCGTGTTGCTGGAAATGGTTCCGGTGAGCATGCACACGGGCTTGCCTTCGAAAGTGCCGCCGGTGGACAGCGTGGTATTCGTGGGGCAGCCCGCTGCCGGCTTGGCGGCGATGGCGAAGGAGATCGGGCTGCCGGTGTAGGCCAGCGTGTTCACGTCATTGTTGGTGTAGTAACCGAAGAAGACCTGGAAGCTCAGACCGGAGAGACCGGAGTTCACCCCGATCAGGTCATCCAGGATGGTCACCGGCTCGGAGGCCGCCAGCGTCTTCACCGCGAAGGGCTGCAGGCTGCTGACCTGACCGTTCCAGGGCAGGAAGAGGCCCCCGGACACCATCTGGTAGACGCCCATGCCCGGAACCTGCACCAGCGCCACGAGGGACCCTTTCTTGCCCACGTCAGCCGGTGCCACCTTGATGGTGCCCATCACGTCGACGGCAGCGCTGCTGGCCGCACTGCTGATCCAGGAGGAGCCATTGTTGATGGTGGCGCCACCGGTGAACGATGCCGTGGTGGCCGCGCCGCTGGCAGTCGCGCCAGTCAGTGCCGGTTCGGCAGCATGGGCGGAGAGGGCGGCGAGGCCCAGCGCGACAGCGCTGATGGCGGAACAAAGGGATTTGCGTGTGAAATTCATGGTGACTCCTGTAGTCCTGTCTCGAAGTGAGCGGATGGCGTTGAGAACGTTTTACAGGCGGAATCCTAGACGGCGATTGTTGCAGTCTGGCGTCATGCACATGACAGATTGTTGACAGTTTCCTTGCTGCCGAGCGGCAGGATTGCTCGTCGGCAGGGCACACGCCGGCCCGCTTGCCGCCACCATTTCGGGATGCAGTTCGCAGAACGCGTCAAGGCGCGGAGATTCAGGCATTTTTTTGCTGCAGAGGGCGCGGCAACCCGGGCTATAATGCGCGCGCTTTTGACATTTGGGCACATCACAGGAGATACCATGAAAAAGACTTGCAAAACTGCAGTGCACTTGCTGCTGGCGACCGGCGCACTCACGCTGGGCACCGCCGCAATGGCAGACGAAGGCCAGTTCTACATCGCGCCGGGAGTGCAGTGGCTTGACTTCGATTCAGAGCGCATGCTCGACAACGAATACGGATTCACGCTGGGACTGGGTTACGACTTCACGAATCAACTCAGCGGCGAAATCAATGTCTTCGACATGGACCTCGACGGCACAGGTCCGGACGATGACCTCTTCCACTACCGCTTCGATATGCTCTACACGTTCGCACGTCAGATGGGCACGCTGACGCCGTTCTTCGTGGCAGGCGCGGGTCACAACGACTATTCGCAGAACGAGGAAACCGTCTGGGACGCCGGCGTGGGCGTGAAGTACCAGATCAACGAGAACCTGGTCCTGCGCACGGCACTGCGCAAGTTCTGGGGCATGGACGAGCACATGCATGACTACGGCATCGACATGGCCCTGGTCTACAGCTTCGGCGGCAGCGCAGCGCCTGCGCCGCGTGCGGCAGCGCCGGCACCGGCAGCTCCGGCTCCGGCCGCAGCACCGGCCGATGACGATCGTGACGGCGTGCTGAACGCCAGCGACGCCTGCCCGGACACCCCGAGCACCCACCGTGTGGATGCCCGCGGCTGCTCCATCCCCGTGCAGGAAGTGGCTCGCATCACGTTGAACGTGCAGTTCGATTTCGATCAGGCGGTCGTCAAGCCCGAGTTCAATGACGAGATCCAGGAAGTGGCTGACTTCCTGCGTCAGTACCCGGACACCGTCGCGTCCCTGGAAGGTCACACCGACGCCATGGGCACCGACGAGTACAACCAGAGCCTGTCCCAGCGTCGCGTTGACGCCGTGCGCCAGGTGCTGATCAACCAGTTCGGCATCGCCGC
>CAYQBR010000260.1:0-2632 GCA_964415735.1 uncultured Klebsiella sp.
TCCTTGATGCCCAGCGCGTGCGGGTTGAACACCGGGTCCACGCCCAGCGCCTTCTGCGCTTCGTAATCCGCCAGACAGGCGAAGGCCGGCTTGCGCAACAGCAGGATGGCGGCGATGTTGAGCCAGGCCATCAGACCCACGCCGATGTCGCCCAGGCCCCAGGCCAGCTCGGCCGTGCGCAGGGTGCCGTAGACCACGGCGCCGATCACCGCGAACTTCAGCAGCAGGCTCAGCCACGGGCGCGCCACATAACGATTGATGTAACTGACATTGGTCTCGGCAATGTAGTAATACGCCAGCACCGTGGTGAACGCGAAGAAGAACAGCGCCAGCGCCACGAAAATGTTGCCGAAGCCCGGCATCAGCATCTCCATGGCCTGCTGCACATAGCCCGCGCCTGCACCCACGCCCGCCACTCCGGTGTAAAGCGCCGAGCCGTCGGGCCCTTCCACGTTGTAGAGCCCCAGGATCAGCAGCATGAAGCCCGTGGCCGAGCAGATGAAGAGCGTGTCCACATAGACGGAGAAGGCCTGCACCAGACCCTGCTTGGCGGGGTGGCTGACCGAGGCGGCCGAGGACGCGTGGGGCGCCGTGCCCTGCCCCGCCTCGTTGGAGTACACGCCACGGCGCACGCCCCACATGATCGCCAGGCCCAGGATGGCCCCGAACGCGGAATTGAAGCCCAGCGCGCTGCTCAGGATCAGCCAGAGCATGGCAGGCACTCGGTCGATATTGATCAGGATGATGAACAGTGCCACGCCGATGTAGGCGATGGCCATGAAGGGCACGGCGGCCGAGGCGAAATTGGCGATGCGGGTGAGACCGCCGAAGATGATGAAAGCGACCAGCAATGCCAGACCGGCGGCGGTGATGCGGGTGTCGAGCCCGAAGGCCGTCTGCAGGCTGCCGGCGATGGCATTGGCCTGCACACCCGGCAGCAGCAGGCCGCAGGAGAGAATGGTCACGAAGGCGAACACCCAGGCATAGCGCTTCATGCCCAGCCCTTTCTCGATGTAGAAGGCCGGCCCGCCCCGGTACTCGTCGTTGAGTTTTTCCTTGTAGACCTGGCCGAGGGTGGATTCCACGAAGGCAGAACTGGCGCCGAGGAAGGCGACCACCCACATCCAGAACAGGGCGCCCGGGCCGCCGAAGGTGATGGCGGTGGCGACGCCGGCGATGTTGCCCGTGCCCACGCGCCCGGCGAGGGTCATGCTCAGCGCCTGAAAGGGCGAGATGCCCGTCTCGGACACCTTGCCCTGGAAGATCAGCCGGATCATCTCGCGGAAATGGCGCAGTTGCAGGAAGCGGGTGCGCACGGAGAAGTACAGCCCCGTGCCCAGACACAGAAACACCAGAGCCGGGCTCCACACCACGGCGTTGATAGCAGTCACGATCTCATTCATGGGCAAGGTCCAGGGTAGGTCACAAGGCCCGGAGAGTACCACAAGATGCGGGGGGCGCCAGCCAGTGGCTACTCCGCTCCTTCCAGCCGGAACACTCGCTGCTGCGCGTCCACCAGCACGAAGCGCACATTGCGATAGGCCACGGCGCCGTTGATGCGCAGCTCGGGCAGGGTCAGGCGGCCCGTGGTGCTGTCGAAGCTGCCCATGCCGGCCACGGCCTGCTCCAGGTTGAACACCGAGGCGGCATCCAGCTGGATCTCGATGGCCGGGGTCTCACGCACCAGACGGAAGGCGCCCTGGATCAGCCCCAGCTCGCCCGCGTTGATCCGGGCATGCAGCGTGGCCGTGGCGCCGTCGAACACGATGGGGTGACCGCTGGTGGTGCCCAGCACGCGCATGTTCAGGCTGACGAGATGGCGGTTGAGCAGAGCGCCGCCGGCATAGTCGATCACGGGGAACGGGTCCTGCAGTTCCTGCAGCAGCCGCACCGCTGACAGCCCGGCGATCCTGTCCACCACCTGCATGCCATTGCCCAGCACGCGGCCGAACACGGCATAGCCCCCATTGGTGGTGTTGAGTACAGGGTTGTCCTGCAGATTGATGAACCACTGGCTGGTGGCGCTGTTGGGATCGCCGGCCAGCTTGGCCATCGCCAGCGTGCCGCGTCGATTGGGGGCGGCCGACTTGAATTCATTGAGGATGGGCGGGGTCGTGGTCAAGGGGTAGAAGGTCTGCTGCGCCTCGTTGAAGTTCAGCCACCCCCCCTGGATGACGAAGCCCGGCACCAGGCGGTGCACCACCGTGCCGTTGTAGGCGCCCTTGTTCAGGTAGGCCAGGAAATTGGCGACAGTGACGGGCGCGGTGTCATCCAGCAGCTCGATGTCGAAGTCGCCCAATGCGGTGCTCACGCGCACCACGGTGCCGGCCAGCGCCGGCAGCGGGGCCAGGAGCAGCACACACAGGAGCAGACGGATCAAGGCGGTAACAGAAACAGACATGGCGCGGATTCCCCGAAGGTTGAAACGAGGACGCATTCTGCGGGGATTGGCGGGCAAAAAAAACCCCGCCGGAGCGGGGTTTTTTGTTCACTGGTTCGCAGGAGCTTGCTTGCAAGCGAACAGTTCGCCTGCAAGCAGGCTCCTACAATTCCGCCGACAGTTTGCCTGCAAGCAGACTCCTGCAAGGGCTTACATCATGCCGCCCATGCCACCCATACCGCCCATGCCGCC
>CAYQBR010000261.1:0-2630 GCA_964415735.1 uncultured Klebsiella sp.
CATTGTTGACATAAGTCATGGCGGCGGGCCGTGGGCTCCCTAAACTCGCCGCCATGAACTCTCAAATTCCATGCATGCAGGATCACACCCAGGAAGCGGCCAACACCGCCACGCTGCTGTGCTCCGACGATATCGCCGAGCTGCTGCGCAAGTACGACCGCTCAGGGCCGCGCTATACGTCCTATCCCCCCGCCACGCAGTTCCGTGCCACGGGTGCCGAGGATTATCTGGATGCCCTGGCGCAGGCGCGCCCGGATGATCCGGTGTCGGTCTACATTCACATACCGTTCTGCCGCTCGCCCTGTTACTACTGCGGCTGCAACAAGATCGTCACGCGGAACCGGGATTCGGTGCGCCAGTACCTGAATCATCTGCACAAGGAAATGGCCTTGCTGCGCTTGCAGAGCGCCACCTACCGGCGCCCGGTCACGCAGCTGCATCTGGGAGGAGGCACACCGACCTTTCTCGACAATGCCGAGCTGACGGAACTGGTGCATTACACCTCGCAGTACTTCAACCTGGTGCGCGCGGACTCCCGCGACTACTCCATCGAGATCGACCCGCGCACCGTGGATCGGGCCCGCATCGAACTGATCCGCGGACTTGGCTTCAATCGGCTGAGTCTGGGCATCCAGGACTTCGATCCGGCGGTGCAGGCCGCCATCAATCGCGTGCAGTCGGTGGAGGAAATCCGTGAACTGGTGGGCCACATCCGCACGCGCGGCTTCAGCTCGCTGAACTTTGACCTGATCTACGGTCTCCCGCTGCAGACTCTGGAGTCCATTCACCACACCTTGGCTCATGTGATCGCGCTGTCGCCTGATCGCATCAGCTACTACAACTACGCCCATCTGCCCGAGAGATTCCCGGCGCAGAAGGCCATCCGCACGGAAGACCTGCCGGCACCCGCCAGCAAGCTGCAGATGCTGACCTTGATCATCGAGACGCTGACCGCCGCCGGTTACCGCCACATCGGCATGGATCATTTCGTGAAGGCGGGCGATTCGCTGGCTCGAGCCCAGGACGAAGGGCGGCTGTGTCGCAACTTCCAGGGCTATTCCATCAGCAAGGCGCAGGATCTGATCGGCCTCGGCGTCTCTTCCATCAGCAATGTGGGGGATGTGTTCGCCCAGAACGCCGTGCAACTGGACAACTACTACCGGGCGCTGGATGCCAATCAGCTGCCCATCGAAAAGGGCGTGGTGTCGTCGGACGAAGATCTGTTGCGCCGGGACATCATCCAGCAACTGGCCTGCTACCGTGCCTTGGATATCGCCAAGCTGGAAGCGCAGTACCACCTGCAGTTCACCGAACACTTCAAGGATGCGCTGCCGGCCCTGCGCCAGTTCGAACAGGACGGCCTGCTGGAGCGCGACGGCTGGAAACGCCTTCAGGTCAGTGATCGCGGCAGCCTGCTGCTGCGCAACATATGCATGGTGTTCGATGCCTATCTGCAGAACACAGGAGTCGTGAAGTCACTCTTTTCCCGCGCCATCTGACATCCATCCGCCCCCGGGGCCATCACGTCGGGCACAATGCCTGCGACGGGCTTTGCCGTGAGCAATGATTTGACTACAATGCCGTCAAACCCAGCTCCCGTTGAAGATGGCAGCATTCCCGTGAAATCCACTGCTACTGAATTGCATGGCATTGCCAGAGACGTTTCACATCCTCGGTCCTGTCACACCAACCCGTCGGTGTCCTGCGGCGACTGTCGCCTGGGCGAGCTGTGCCTCCCCATTGCGCTTGATGCTTCCGAGATCACGCACCTGGACGAGATCGTCAAGCGCGGCCGGGCCCTGAACAAGGGCGATTACCTGTATCACGAGGGCGACGAATTCACGTCGATCTTTGCCATCCGGGCGGGCAGCTTCAAGACGTTCAAGACCACCGTCGATGGGCAGGAGCAGGTCACCGGCCTCTACCTTCCCGGCGAGATCGTGGGCATGGACGGCATCAGCAGCAATCGTCACGGCAGTTCGGCGGTGGCGCTGGAAACCGGTTCCTTCTGCGAGATCCCCTTCCACCAGCTCGAAGAGCTCAGTGCCCGCATTCCTTCCCTGCAGGGCCGCTTCTTCCGCCTGATGGGGCAGGAGATCGTCAAGGATCAGCAGATGCTGACCCTGGTCAGCAGCAATGCGGCAGAGGAGCGCGTCGCCGCTCTGCTGCTGAGCATTTCCAGCCGCAATCACCGGCGCAAGCTCTCCTCCACGCAGTTCCGTCTGGCCATGACCCGTGCCGACATCGGCAGCTATCTCGGCGTCACGCTGGAGACCGTCTCGCGCGTCTTCAGCCGCCTGCAGAAGCAGAACATCGTCAAGGTGGACAACAAGGAGATCGAAGTCATCGACATGCCGGCATTGAAGGCGCTTGCCAAGATCAATGTGGCCGGCTGTTGAGGCGGCAAATGCCGAATGTCTGATTTAGATCAAGGGAACTCGACCGCGCCTGCAGTAATCTTCTCATCACTGATCTACGGAAATGGGTAGCAGCAAGAAGTAGAGCAGTACTCGTAAATGCAGTCGCAGTAACGCAGTAAATCGTAAATGGGAAAATTGAAGTCGGTCGTCTAGTAGACTGAGGCCGAAACAAGACGAGAGCATCTTGTTTCGGCCTTTTTTTCGTCCGCG
>CAYQBR010000262.1:0-2625 GCA_964415735.1 uncultured Klebsiella sp.
GCTGTTGCGCAACCTGCTCGAGGCACGTGCGCGACAGGTGAATACAACGGCCAGCCCATTCGACATCGGCCTGTTGCGCGACAGCGGAACGCTCAGCTTCGAAGGCCTCTGACTACGAGGCGCTTCGAAGCGGGCGGGTTTCAGATGACTTGCAGGGCTTTCATGATGGGCAGATGCTTTTGCGCGAACTCTTCAGCCTTCACGACGAGTTCGGCAATGTTTTCATCTGGCGTATCCAGCGGCTTGCCGTCCTTCACCAGCTTCTGATTCTGGGAGCTGATCAGGTCCCACACCACCTTGGCCCAATCGGCCGGCTTCTTGTGGCCTTGCAGCATGGCCAGCATGAAGAGTTGCTGGAAGCGATTGGCGGCAATACCGCCGCCCAGCACGGGACTGGCAAGGATATTGATCTCTTCGCTGGAGCGCGCTCGGTTCATCAGGTGCAGGTTCAGCCGCTCCGTTGTCTTTCTGGCCTTCGCAATCGTGGCCTGATCCTGTGCTGCCACCATGTGCCCGGCACCGCTCAAGACAAGCACCACCTGAACGAGTTTGGGGAAATCATATCCATCGGTGCGCACGGCCTGGAAAATCTCGTCCAGCGTTCGAGGCTTGTGGTCGGCCATCAAGTCCAGCACTGGCTTGTACAAGGCCTCCGCCATGTCAGCCTCGCCCAGCGCACCGGCCACTTTCAGGCTGACATCCGGCCTGCTGGTGATCAGCACCACGCGCTGCTGCTTCAGCAATTCGGATTGTTGCAGAACGGTCAGTTTTCTCGGGCCCTTCACCCAGTAGTCGCGTCGGAACTGCTGGTTCACCATGAAGTCACGCACAGACTCCTTGAAGTGCGGATCGGCAAACTGCTTGAGGAAGGCCTGCTGGTCGGGACTCAAGTTGATGGAATCGATGTGGTCCAGCGCATGCGCAGAACAGGCATAGGACACTTTCGCAGGTTCCAGCCATTCGGCCATTGTCGAGAAGTGCATGGGGTGCCAGTCGCGATTGAAATACTCGTGCGCCAGATAGTGCCGGTTCTGATCTTTCAGTTTCTTGATGCGGTCGCCCACCAGCGGATTGGCGCGCGAGAAGAGCGGATTGGTGGATAGAAGCTTGTCGGCGAAGTCGATAGCGTCGTCGATGCGGGACACGATGCCGCGACCCTCTGCACCATTCACCTGGGAGTGCTCCACCATCAGGTGACGCATCGGCGCGAACGCTGCCCAGCCCGGCAAGGTGTTGTAGCTGATATAGAGAACACCACCCACCTTGAGCTTGCGCAGCAGGAAATCCACGATGACCTTGCGGTTGGTATCGGAGATCCAGCTCCAGATGCCGTGCAAGGCAATGAAGTCGAAATCAGGCAAATCCGTGCGAGCGGCAAACTGCTCGAAGGCCTCGTCGAAGAGCTGCGCATCGGCACCAGCGACGTCGGCTAGCTCACGCGCAAACGCTGCCTGGGAGGGATTGAAATCCGTTCCGTACCATTTGGTCACGCTGGCGGCTGCGTGAATATTGGCACTCATGCCCTGACCAAAGCCGAGCTCACAGGCCGTTCCACATTCGGGGAAGACAAGGCCCGTGTTCAAGAAGGCCAGCTTCATGCGAAGCGGATTCAGCTCTCTGTAATAGCCATAGGTATAACCGATGTCGGCGACATAGCCAGCGGTCCAAGTGCTCATGAAAAAATCCTGAAATTATTGTTGATGGCGAAGCTTATCACATAAAAAAGCCCCGCCTCTTGCGAGAGCGGGGCTTCGATTCGATGGGTGCTGGCCACACGAGTGAGCCAGCACCACGTCGACTTGCAACAGTCGATTAGACTACGAAAGCAGCAGCTGTCAGTGTTGTTACACCAGTCAGCGTGATTACGGAGTCGATCGTGCCGTTGTTGTCGATGTCGATGTACAGACGGCCACTGCTTGAATCCAGAGCTGCGTTTACAGAGGCGAGCGCTGTATCGGCATTGGCGTTCTGGATGGCGGTCTGTGCGTCAGCAGCGTTGCTCTGCACTGAGAACTCGATGGTGGTCGGAGTTGCCAGTGTTGCCAGATCAATCACGTCACCGTTGCGGCTGGTTGCGGCAGCTACTGCACCGGCAGTAGTGGCTGCACCGTTGGTGCCCTGACCTACAGTGTTGGCTGTGAAGTCGCTGATCACGTCCATGGCCACCAGGGTTGAATCAGTGGAAGCGGCCAGTACGAAGCGATCGTTGCCTGCACCGCCTGACAGTACGTCTGCGCCAGTGCCGCCAGTGATCACGTCAGAGCCGGCACCACCGGAGATGGTGTCAACCTTGGTTGTACCAGTGATGGTGTCTGCAGCCGCAGAACCAGTCACGGTGACACCGATGGTGGTGGCAGCGTTCAGGTTCACAGTACCGCCTGCAGTGCTGGCGCCCAGGTTCACAGTCGCCAGCTTGGTCATGCCTGCTGCGGACGTGAAGGTGAAGGCCTGATCGCCACTCACGTTCAGAGTGACCAGGTCGTTGTTGGTCATTGTCAGACCGTTGACAGCCTTGTCAGTAGAGTTGCCAGTGGTCACTGCAGTGCTCAGGTTACCAGTGCTGTTGAAGTTCACAGTCTCGATGCCGGTCAGAGTGATGCCGGTTACCGCGCTGGTGAATGTATC
>CAYQBR010000263.1:0-2621 GCA_964415735.1 uncultured Klebsiella sp.
GTGCTCGTGTACCTGGTGCTGGTGTATTACAGCGTCGACATCAACTGGGCGCGCGTGGCTCAAGGCATGGATCGCGCGTTGAATTTCATCGGTTCCTTCTTCACGCCCGACTTCGTGAGCCGGGGCGGCGAGATCCTCGTGGGCCTGCGCGAGAGTCTGACCATGAGCGTGGTGGCCACCGTGCTCGGCATCGCGCTGGCGATTCCCGTGGGGCTGGGCAGCGCCCGCAACATCGCGCCGCGCCCGGTGTATTTCTTTTGTCGCGGCATCATCGCGCTGTCGCGCACGTTTCAGGAACTGATCATCGCCATTCTGTTTGTCGCCATGTTCGGCTTCGGGCCGCTGGCCGGCGTGTTCACCCTGGCCTTCGCCACCATCGGCTTCATGGCCAAGCTGCTGGCCGAGGACATCGAGGATGCGCAGCGCGAGCCCATGGAGGCCATTCGCGCCACGGGGGCGAGCTGGTGGCAGTGGATCGTGTGGTCGGTGCAGCCGCAGGTGATGCCGCGCCTGATCGGGCTGTCGCTGTACCGCCTCGACATCAATTTCCGCGAGTCGGCCGTGATCGGCATCGTGGGGGCAGGGGGCATAGGCGCCACGTTGAACACCTCGATCAACCGCTACGACTACGACACCTCGGCCGCCGTGCTGCTGCTGATCATCGGCATCGTGCTGCTCAGCGAATACTTCAGCGGCTATGTGCGCAGGTGGACGGCATGACGACTCCGCGACCCGCTCCCACCTGGACTCACCGCACCCCGCGCCAGGAGCGCCTGCTCTGGCTCGGCTGGTTCCTCGGCCTGTGCCTGTTCCTGCTGTGTTTCAAGGTGATTTCCGACGCCACCATCTGGGAGTTCATGCGCGACGCCCACGTGCAGGCCGCCAGCCTGATCGGGCGCATGGTGCCGCCCGACTGGTCCATCACCGGCTCGCTGATGCGGCCACTGTGGGACACCCTCAACATCGCCACCGTGGGCACCGCACTCGGCGTGCTCATCGCCTTCCCGCTGGCCTTCCTGGCCGCGCGCAACACCACGCCGCACCCGGCCGTGCGCGCGCTGGCGCTGGGCGTGATCGTGAGTTCGCGTTCCATCAACGCGCTGATCTGGGCCATTCTGCTGGTGACGATGATCGGCCCCGGCCTGCTGGCCGGCATGGTGGCGATCGCCCTGCGCTCCATCGGCTTCGTGGGCAAGCTGCTTTACGAAGCCATCGAGGAGATCGCGCCCACGCCGGTGGAGGCCATCGCGGCCACCGGGGCAGGGCGCCTGCAGGTGCTCTCGTGGGGCGTGCTGCCGCAGATCCTGCCCGCCTTCGCGGGCATCGTGGTGTACCGCTGGGACATCAACATCCGCGAGTCCACCACTCTCGGCCTGGTGGGCGCGGGCGGCATCGGCCTGCAGATGAACGCGGCCATCAACAATCTGGCCTGGGGGCAGGTGGCCACGGTGTTCGTGCTGATCTTCGCCACGGTGATCGTGTCGGAGTGGGTGTCCGCGAAGGTGCGGCATGCGGTGATTTGAAGCGGGATCAGGGCGCTGACTCGGGCCACGGTGAGCGCATGATTCTCTCGACCACGGAAAGAAGACCCGCCCAGTCCGTGACCCGCCGAACTGACGTTCAGGCACGACCCAGCCATTCGGGCAATGACATTCGCTTGTGCAGTACACGGACAATCAGGACCACACTACCCTCAGCCACGAGATAGACGAGCAGGTGACTCCCGCAAGGGAATACGCGCACGGGCGGCGTGAATTCGAGGCGTGGTGCACGACGCAGTGGATTGAGCGTGAGCTGGTGCATGCATGAAATGAGTTTTCTCAGATAGGACTCCGCCTGCGCCTGGCCGAACCTGGCACTGCCGTGCCGGTATATTTCCACTAGATCTCGGTCAGCATCCTTTGACCTGAGAATATCCATTCAAAGCTCCTTGGCCAGCTCCCTGGCTTCTCGAAGCAAATCGTCCATCGACTTGTCACTGATGCCACTTGCCAGCCCCCGGCTTATCGCCGCCTGAAACGCCGCAAGTTTTTCCTGGCGCAGTTGATCCTGGCGAATCAGATCCCGGATGTAATCACTCGCGTTGGCGTACAGACCCTTTTCAATCTGGCTTTGAACCCAGTGCTTCATGGTCTCTGGTACAGAAATGTTCATAGTGCTCATGGTCGACTCTCCAAGCTTGAGATGCTCGACTTATGGCACGCTTTGGCAAAGTTTGTCAAAAAAGATTCGCCCTGATGGCTGCCCGATCAGCAGGACGACATTGCGAAACAACTGAAGCGGTCACCTCGACTATAGCCAATCCACCCAGCACTGCCCGTGAACGGGGAGACTCTGTAGGAATATTGCCATACCCCGCCTTTTCGCCCGTTTTCCCCGCAAAAAGCCGACTTTTCACACCCGCGAATCTGGCGGCCCTTCTCGTTTGCGGCTACTCTCCTGAGCACTTGAACGAAATAACAACAAGAAAGGAGCTTCCCGCATGGCCACACCGCGCACGCCAAGCCGCTCGATTCCCGCTTCCCTCTGCACCGCCTTCGCCCTCTGCCTGCTCGCTGCTTTTCTAAGCTACACCGCCAACGCCCAGCCTTACCCCAACCCCTACATGACCGTGGAAAACT
>CAYQBR010000264.1:0-2604 GCA_964415735.1 uncultured Klebsiella sp.
CCCGCAGCGACAAGTTCTACATCAAGCAGTATGAGGACGAGACCAATGTCCGCTGCTATGTGGTGCTGGATTCCAGTGCGTCCATGGGCTACGCGTCCGGCGCGATGAGCAAGCTGGAATACGGGCGCACCCTGGCCTCGGCGCTGGCCTATTTCATCATGCGTCAGCGCGACGCCGTGGGGCTGATCACCTTCGACGAGAAGGTGAACGAATACATTCCCGCCCTGTGCCGGCAGCCGCATCTGATCCGCATCCTGCGCGTGCTGGCGGGCCTGAGTGCGGGGGCGCGTACGGACGTGGTGCGTCCGCTGTCCGATCTGGCCAGCAATCTCAACCGCAAGAGCATGGTGATCCTGATCAGCGACATGCTGGAAGACGAGGAGCAGATCATCAAGACGCTGCAGCGCCTGCGCTCCATGGGCAATGACGTGATCGTGTTCCATGTGCTGGACGACGCCGAGCTGCACTTCCGCTTCCAGGAAGCCACCGAGTTCATCGATGCCGAGACCCGCGAAAGTTTCATCACCCAGCCGCAGTCCATCCGCGACGCCTATCTGGAGAACCTGGGCAAGTATCTGGAATTCTGCAAGAAGCAGTGCCAGAGCAGCGGCGTGGATTACTGCCTTCTCAATACCTCGCAGCCGCTGGACACCGCGCTGTATTCCTACATCTCGCGCCGCGCCAGGAGTTTCTGAATGAGTTTCCTGAGCCCGCTGTTTCTCTTCGGTCTGCTGGCGGCGGCACTGCCCATCGCCATTCACCTGATCCGCAAGGAAACCCCGCCGAAGATGGTGTTCGGCACCCTGCGCTTCCTCAAGAACACCTCGAAGAAGCTCATCCTGTTCCAGCAGATCCAGCAGTGGTTGCTGCTGCTGTTGCGGGCGGCCGTGATTTCCCTGCTGGTGTTCGCCTTCGCCCGGCCGCTGTTCGATGGGGCCATCGCCAACCTGGTGGATGCCGCGCCGGAGTCCTCCGTGATCCTGCTCGACGTCTCCATGAGCATGCGCTACGGCGAGCGCAGCGAACAGGCACTCGCGGCTGCACAGGACCTGCTGTCAGGCATGGCGGCCGGCGATGAGGTGGCCATCGTGGCCTTCGGCGGTTCTGCGCTGCAGGTGCGTGAGCTCAGCACCGATCTGGACGGTGCGCGCGCCTTCCTCGATGGCCTGCCGGAGCCTGGCTACGATGTCACCCGCTACATGCCGGCCCTGCGCCTGGCCAATGACCTGCTGGAATCCGCTCGCCACGAGACCCGCAGCGTGCATCTGATCTCCGACTTCCAGGCCAGCGGCATGGGCAATGACGATTCCGGCTGGGTGATGTCGGCGGGCGTGCGCCTGAACCCCGTGGATGTGGGCGAAGGGCCGACGCGCAATCTGCTGCTCACCGACGTGCGCTCGCCCGACCAGCTCATCGAGAACCAGAGCGAATACGAGATCCTGGCGCGCGTGCGCAGCACGGGCAGCGTGCATGTCGACCAGGCCGAAGTGCGGCTGCTGCTGGACGGTGTCGAAACGGCGCGCATGCCGGTGAATCTCACCGATCTGTCCGAGGAAGTGGTGCGCCTGCCGGCGGTGTTCGATACCGCGGGCACTCACCGCGGAGAGATTCGCGTGGGCACCGACGATTTCGCCATCGACAACAGCTATTTCTTCACCGTGGATGTCATGGCCAAGATCCGGGTGCTGCTGGTCAACGGGGAGCCTTCGCCCAACTGGTACGAGGACGAGGCGCACTGGCTGGGTCTCGCCATCGGCGGCACGGCGGAGTCGCCCTTCGTGCTGACGCGCAGCACCCCGCGTGAGCTGGATGCTGCCCTGCTGGCGCAGCATGACGTAGTGGTGCTGCTCAATGCCGGCAGCGATTTCAATTCCACCCAGGCCGGCGCCTTGACCGACTTCGTCCGCGCGGGTGGCAGCCTGCTGCTGGCGCCGGGAGATCGGGTGACCGCGGGCCCGTTCAATCAGCTGTTCGGAGCCATCAGTCCCGCTGCCCTGGAGCAGCCCGTGCGCCTGGCAGCCGGTGACTATCTGCTGATCGCCGACATCGACCAGCGTCACCCCGTCCTGTTGCCGCTGGGCACCGACTGGGGCGTGCGCTTCGAAGGCTACTGGGCGGCAACGGCGGCGGCCGATGCCGACGTGCTGATGCAGTTCGACAACGGCAACCCTGCGCTGCTGGAGCGTGCTGTCGGGCAGGGACGTGTGCTGCTGTTCGCGTCCGCGCTGGACACCGAGTGGAACAATCTGCCGCTGCAGGGGCTGTTTCTGCCCTTTGCGCACGAGTCCCTGCGTTACCTGGCCCAGGCGACCGAGAAGGAGCGCGCCTACCGGGTGGGGGATGTGATCGACCTGAGCACCGCCGTGGCGGAAGACGCGACGCTGACCATCACCGATGCCGCCGGCGTCAGCACGCAATTGCTGGCGGGCAATCGTCTGCTCACGGCCAGCACTGCCGGCTTCATGAACATCGATGATGGGGCCTCGGTGCAGTTCTATGCTGTCAATCCGGACCCGCAGGAATCCGCGCTCGAACGCATCGCGCCGTCGGCCCTGCAGGATGCCGTCACCAATCCCGAAACCGAGCCGGTGCAGTCCGAGGAAG
>CAYQBR010000265.1:0-2602 GCA_964415735.1 uncultured Klebsiella sp.
AGGAGCCCCGGCGCGAGCTGGTCGAGGGCTTGCGCAAGCCCTTCCACCTGATCGGAGGTGCCGATGTGGCGGTGGAGCTGGATGCCCGGCGAGCCATCGATCAGGCCACGCGGCTGGCACTCAGTATGTAAGCCTGCCCAACATGTCCAGCCCAGGCTTGTAGACGCTGGTGGACACATCCAGCAGACCAAGCACGGTATGGAACAAGGCATCGTGATTCCACTGCCGGGCCTGCACCGCTGCCAGCGCCTCGCGCTCGGCATCTGCCAGTGACTGGCCCTGCCAGTAGAAAGTGGACACATGCTTCTGGGCCTCGGGCGCCAGTGCATAGGGCAGCCCATGCAGGTAGACGCCGTATTCCCCCAAGGATTCCCCGTGATCACTCATGTAGAGCATCGACGTCGCGAACGCCCCTTCCCAGGGCTTCAGGAACTCGATCACCTGCGCGAGAAAATGATCGGTGTACAACAGCGCATTGTCATAGGCGTTGCGCACCTCGTCCGTCGAGCATTCGCTCAGGTCGTTGGTCTCGCAGACAGGGGTGAAGCGTTCGAACTCCGCGGGATAGCGCTTGAAGTACGCAGGCCCGTGATTGCCCATCTGATGCAGCACAATCACGATGTCGCCTTCGGGCGTGGATTGAATGACATCCTCAAGCCCGGCCAGCATGCCGATGTCCCGGCATTCCACGTCACACACCGGGTTCACGTCGGGACTGCGGAAATCCTCGAAGGGGATGGCCGTCGCTACCCCCTTGGAATCGGAATTGTTGTCGCGCCACAGCATGCGCGCCCCGGTGTGGGCGAGGACATCCAGCAGGTTTTCCTGCGCCAGCGTGCGCTTGAGTTCGAAGTCGTCGTGTTCAATCAGCGAGAACATGCAGGGCAGAGAGTAGGCCGTCGAGGTGGCGCAGGACGCCACGCGGGGAAAGCTGATCACCTGCTGCGCGGCCAGCTGCGGATTGGTGTCCCGCTCATAGCCATTCAGACGCCAGTGATCCCCCCGCGCCGCTTCCCCCACCACCAGAACGAAGAGCTTGCGCCGAGCGTCGTCACGCGTGACCCGGGCATCGCGCCCGATGGGCAGCCGAGTGGCATTGGCCGGCACTTCCAGCTCTTCCTCCAGCAGTTTCGAGGCACTGTAGATCACCGTCAGGGGATTGGCGTAATAGCGCAGGTCCTTGTGCTCCCTCGCGAAGACGGCGTAGTCCTCACTGAACGCCATGACGTTGCCACCACTGAGCGCCAGCAACAGCAGGATCAGCTTCGCACGATTGGACAGCTCTTCCCGCAAAGGCTGGCAACGCGGTGTCCAGCGGTAGACGACCCAGGCGGGAATCAGGCCGAGAATCAGCAGATACATCAGCATTCGCAGACTGAGCAAGTCGCCGGTTTCCCGCGAGTCGGTCATCAAGGCGTTGCGCAACATGGACGAGTCGATGACGACGTTGTAGCTGTCCATGAAGTAGGCGGCGATGGCGGACACCGGCAGCAGCAGCATCAGCACCGGCTTCAGTGTCAGCTTGTTGAGCACCAGGCTCAGGAACACGCCGAGCAGGCTGAACATCAGCAGGGCCATGGCCAGATAGAACGCCAGGTTCTCCTGCACGGGGTAAACGTCCTGCACATTGCGAAAGAACGCCAGATTGTAGACGACGCACAAGAACGCAGCCGACGCGAGTATGGCGGCACTGCTGCCACGAAACATCCTGAACATGCTCAATCCTCCGGGACAATTGACGCGGATTATGGGCGGGGCGACTTAAGCGAGTCTTAAGTTGACGACCGTAGGATCGTGCCTGTTTCCTTCGCAGAGCGAGTGCCATTCCCATGCCGCCAGACCTTCGCCACGACCTCATGCGTCTGCTGGCCGTCCCCACTCTGATGATGCTGGCGGCGTCACTGCTGCTCTATGGCAGTCATGCCGATCAGTGGCTCGCGGATGTCATCTATGCCGCGGGCGGGCAGTCATGGGCCTGGCGCCGCGCGTGGCTCACCAATGACCTGATTCATGATGGCGGGCGCACCCTGGTGGGAGTCCTGGCACTGGGGGTGCTGGTCGCCTGGCTTGCCAGCTTCGTGCATCCACGCGGGCAGCGCTGGCGCTCACCGTCGCTCTATCTGCTCTGCTGCGCCTTGGTGGCCGTGGCCCTGGTGAACGTGCTGAAGGAGGTGACTCAGGTCGACTGCCCCTGGGATCTGGTTCGCTATGGCGGGGAGAACCTGCCGACAGCCTTCTTCGCCGAGGCACCATCGGGGCAGGAGCCCGGACGCTGCTACCCCGCCGGCCATGCCAGCGCCGGCTATTGCTGGATCGGCCTCTATTTCCTGGCCAGGCAGTTCCGCCCTCGCCTGCGCCTTCCCGCCCTGCTCGCCCCGCTCGGGCTGGGCCTTGTCTTCGGCGGTGCCCAGCAGCTGCGCGGCGCACACTTTCTCTCCCACGACCTGATGACGCTCTATCTGTGCTGGATGACGGCGAGCCTCCTCTATCTGACGGGATTCCGCGCGCGCTGGCAGCAGTCGGCAGGCTGAAGGATCGCGGCAATTCTTGATTCAGCGCAACAAGCGATTCATGCGCTCACGTAGTCTGTGCTAGCCTCGGC
>CAYQBR010000266.1:0-2602 GCA_964415735.1 uncultured Klebsiella sp.
TATGTGAATCCGCAGCAGATGCTGGTCAGCACCCTGCTGATCGGGGCGACTTTCGCGCTGGTGGGTCTGCCACTGACCTGCCTGTGGAATGTGGGCGGGGTGGCGCTCAAGGATTGGCTGCAGCACGGCCGGCGCCTGCTGCATTTCAATCGGCTGATGGCCGTGCTCTTGCTGGTCTCGCTGCTGCCCCTGCTGCGTTAGCGCAGCGGCGATTCAGAACCACAGGCGCAGGCCGACGACCACCTGGGTGTCGCGCGTGCGCAGTCCTGCGGCGCGTGTCAGCTCGGCCGTGGTGCCGAACGCGCGCTGGTGTTCCACGCCCAGATACGGGGCGAACTGCGGCGTGAACTCGTGACGCAGTCGCAGGCCCAGGCGGGTCTCGGCCAGCCCCTTGCCTTCGCCCTGCGCGCGCAGCGTGCGACCGTGCCAGGCCAGTTCCGCCACCGGCTGCAGCACGAGTTTCTGCGTGAGGCGCAGCTCGTATTCCGCCTCCAGTTGCAGGGCGCTCTGCCCCGATTCCCCCAGCAGCAGGCGCGCATCCACCTCGAACCAGTAGGGCGCCAGGCCCCGCAGCCCCGTGCTCAGCCAGGAGCGCGTCGCGTCGCCCGTGTCCAGCTGCACGCCGGCCACGATGTCCCAGTAGCTGCTGATCGCCCGTGAGGCCAGCAGTTCAGTGCTGGCCTGCACCTGCTCGCCTTCCTCTTGCTCCACGTCGGACAGCAGCCACCAGCGGGCGAAGTCCTCGCCATACCAGGCGTCGATGGCGAGGTGATTGCGGCGGCCGGCGTCAGTGTCGGCGGTTTCCAGCCGGTCAAGCACGATGGCAGCGTTGTTGACGTGGGCTTGCATGTGCGCGGCATGCCCGCCAGGCAGGGCAAAGGCGCCACTGCCGACCGCGTGACCGTTGGCATAGGCGTGAGGATCGCGAGTGCCTGGCGGCAAGGCGCCCGTGGTCGTGGCAGGCATGACGTGCTGCGAATGATCGACGGGCTCGGCAGCCGGCATCACGTGCTGGGAGTGATCGACAGCGGCGGGGGTCGGCATCTCATGCCCGGCGTGCGGATCGGCGGGGGTCTGGGCCAGCGTCAGCCCAGGCAGCAGCGCGGCCGCCGGCAGAAGTGCGTGCAGGAGTCGTCGTTTCATGCGGTCACCACCACTTCGCGGAACATGCCGGCGTCCATGTGGAACATGATGTGGCAGTGCCAGGCCCAGCGTCCGAGTTCCTCGGGCGTGGTGAGGAAACTCAGGCGCTGGGCCGGGTGGATCAGCACCGTGTGACGTCGCGTGAGGAACTCGCCCTCGGGCGTCTCCAGATCGCTCCACATGCCGTGCAGGTGCATGGGGTGGGTCATCATGGTGTCGTTGTGCAGGATCACCCGGATGCGCTCGCCGGCGCGCATGTGCACGGGCGAGCTGTCGTTGAAGGCAAGGCCGTCGATGGACCAGGTGTAGCGTTCCATGTTGCCGGTCAGATGCAGCTC
This sequence comes from uncultured Klebsiella sp., assembly GCA_964415735.1. GTDB lineage: Bacteria > Pseudomonadota > Gammaproteobacteria > Pseudomonadales > Pseudohongiellaceae > UBA5078. The sequence goes on from CAYQBR010000266.1 coordinate 1,482, forward strand.
GATCTCGCGCTCGGGCGCTCGCGTGTCCCAGGGCCCGTGCAGGGCTCGCACGTCGAGAGGGGTGAGCACGCGGCGGCCGTTGCCGCGCAGGCCCACGCCCGGGTCATCCAGGGTGGTGCGCGGCATGTCCACGCGCATGTCCACGCCGGGCCCGAATTCGCTGCTCGCATGGCGCACCTGCTGCGAGGGCACGGCCAGCGCCGAGGTCGGCATCTGATGCGCGCTGTGGTCGACTGCGGGCGCGGCAGCGTGAGCGCTGTGATCCACGACCGCTGCCGCCGCACCATGGGCGCTGTGGTCCATGCCGCCCATCATGTCGCTCATCTCCAGCCATTGCACCGGGTCGGGTTCGGGCACCGGCGCGCGCAGGCCCACCGCTGTGGTCAGGAAGCCGCAGGCATACCCACTGCGCTCGATGGTCTGGGCGAACAGGGTGCAGGCCTCGGTATCCGGCTGCACGATCACGTCATAGGTCTCGCCGGGCCCGAAGCGGAATTCGTCGATCTGCACGGGCTGCACGTCGATGCCATCGGCCTGCACCAGGGTCATGGGCACCCCGGGGATGCGCACGTCATAGATCGAATTGCCTGCCGCGTTGATGAAGCGCAGCCGCACGCGCTCGCCGGGAGAGAACAGCCCGCTCCAAGGCTGCGCGGGCGTGCGGCCGTTGAGCAGGAAGCTCAGCACGGCGCCCGAGACATCGGCGAGATCCGTGGGGTTCATGCGCATCTGCTGCCACATCTCCCGCCGGGCCAGTGCCTCGTCCAGACCTGTGCTGCGCACGTCGCGCAGGAAATCCCCGAACGTGGGCTTGTTCAGGTTGTAGACATCGCTCTGCTGCTTGAGGCGGCGGAAAACGCGCAGCATGTCGGTGTCGGACCAGTCCGAGAGCTGCACGATGTAGTCGCGTTCGGCTTGCAGGTGCTCACCGCCGCGGGGCTCGATGATCAGCGCGCCGTACATGCCGGTGACCTTCTGGTCGCCCGTGTGGGAGTGATACCAGTAGGTGCCGTGCTGCTGCACCGTGAAGGAGTAGGTGAACGTGGTGCCCGGGGCGATGCCGGCGAAGCTCAGGCCGGGCACGCCGTCCATCTCGTAGGGCAGGATGATGCCGTGCCAGT
>CAYQBR010000267.1:0-2596 GCA_964415735.1 uncultured Klebsiella sp.
ACGGCCAAATGGCTCCCGCCCTGCGTCAGCCTGACGAAGCTTGGTGAAGGGCCGAACGCCGTCGGGGATCGACTTCGCTACGTGTTCAGGCAGGGAGGCGCGCAGAACGAGATGGAGGGCGAGATTCTGGACCGCGTGCCCGGTGAGCGTCTGCACTACAAATACAGTGACGCCGCCTTCGACGTCTGGGTGGATCTGCGCGTTGCAGCGGCCGAAGGCGGCACGATGTCGACTCACGTCATCACCATCGCGCCGAAGACATTTCTCGGCAGGTTGATGTCGCCGCTGATCCGCCTTGGCCTGGGCAAGCAGACGCGCGATGCGGCGAGCAATCTCCGGAAGTTGCTGGAGGCGTTGGCCGTGTGAGAGGCGCGTTGAATAACGTGACGCTGATCGAGTCCACACCAACGAGAACCCATCCTTGTCCGAGCTGATCCCATGACAACACCAGCCGCCATTCGCGTATTGACGCCCGAAGACCTCACTCTGATGCGCAGCATGCTGGCCGTGTTCGGGCACGCGTTCGAGGACGTCGCCACGTATACCGCGCGCCAGCCCGACGACGCCTACCTCGCAGGGCTGCTGGCAAAGCCGGATTTCATCGCGATTGCGGCGGTGCAGAACGAATGCGTAGTGGGGGGACTGGCGGCCTATGTCTTGCACAAGTTCGAGCAGGCGCGCGCGGAAACCTATATCTACGACCTCGCGGTCGACGAGCGCTTTCGTCGTCAAGGCATCGCGACGGCCCTGATCCGCGAAGTGCAGCGTGTGTCGCGCGCCAAGGGCGGCTATGTGGTGTTCGTGCAGGCCGATTATGTCGATGAGCCTGCGGTGGCGCTCTACACCCGGCTGGGCACGCGCGAGGACGTGTTGCACTTCGATCTCGCGGAGGAATGCGCCCAATTGGATCCGGCCATTGAAAGAACGATGGCAGACGAAGGACGGCAATGCTGATCCCGGACGTGATACTGCTTGCCTTGGTGCTGTGGCTGACAGGCTGGCGCATGGTGGCGCCGGACTGGCGACCGCGCGCTCGCCTTGTCGGGATCGGCCTGGCAGCAACACTCGCCGCAGCCCAATGGGCGCTGTGGGGCTATACCTGGCAACACCTGCCGGCCTTCCTCCTGCTTGCCCTGTGTGCGCTGCCGCCATTGCGGACAGGAGGCGTGTTGCGCCGGATCGGGCGCCTTGGACTTTCCGGCTTGGCTGCTTTGTGTATCGGCGTCTGGAGTCTTCCTGCCGTTCCGACCCTGCCGCAACCTGACGGGCCCTACGCTCTGGGCACGCAGATCTACCGTTGGACGGATCCCTCAAGAGCAGAGCCGCACACGGCGGACCTGAACGATCACCGCAGTGTGATCGCCCAGGTCTGGTATCCCACGGAGCAGCGGGAGTATTCATCGGGGACTACCCACCTGCCGTATATCGACGGAATCGGCAGCCTGCCGCCAACCGTCAGCGTGATGCCCAGTTTCCTGATGCGTCGCTACCACCAGATCGACACCCATGCCGAGCCGCTGGCTGCCCTCTTGCCTAGCGCCGAGTCCTGGCCGGTGGTGATCTTCTCGCCCGGTTACGGCGCACCTCGCGCGGTTTACACAGGTCTTGCCACCCAACTGGCCAGTCGTGGATTCGTCGTGTTTGTTCTGGACCATCCCTTTGAATCCGCAGTCACACAGCTTCCTGACGGTCAGGTCGTTGGAACCGAGGAAATCCTTCTGCCGGGCGAGAGCGACCTCACGCCATACATGGTGCGCCAGCAGGCCGTGAGGACTGCTGACGTGCGTTTCGTCATCGATCAGCTCGCGCACTCGGAAGCACTGGCCCCGGCGCTGACCAGTGACCGCATTGAAGGCTTGCGAGTGGCCGTGATTGGACACTCGTTTGGGGGCGCAGCTGCTATCGCGGCCGCAAGCGAGGACTCACGCGTCGTGGCGGCTGCCAACATGGATGGCACCCCCTATGGAGACCTGCCTGACCGCCCGCTTTCCCGTCCGTTGTTATTGGTGCAAAGCGACTATGCGGAAACCAGGCATAGCGAGTTGTTCTTGAACGGCAATGGAAAATTGCTGGCCTGCGCCTCCGCGGCGAGCTTTCGCTTCGAGATCAAGCGCGCCAACCACTACAGCTTTACCGATGCGCCTTACTTCTTTGCGCCTCCCGGTCGCTGGTTGCTGGCGCAGGTGATCGGCGGCGAGCGCGGACCACAGGCAACCCAGCAGGTGACGGCCGATATTCTGGCGGCCTTTCTGAGTGGTCCGCTCACGGGAGCGGGCTCTGACGTGTTGGCGCTGGCTGCCAGCGACCAGGGAGTGCTGGGTGGCGTTGCGCCGCGCAATGCCGACTGCGGTCGTGGAGCCGAGCGCTGAATCCGGTAGTTCGATAGGCACCGCCGCCGGCCAAGTGCTAGCATCGCCCCCCATGTCGCTACTCTCCCTTGCCAACTTCGATCAACGCCTGCATGAGCTCCAGGCCCTCCCCGTCCACCGCGGCCGCGTGCTGCGCGCCTGGCTGCAGGGCAAGGCGCTGGGCGCCGGGCCGCGTCGGCAGCCGCAGGAACACTTCCTGCCGCTGTCGGTGCGCGCGGGCCTGCCCG
>CAYQBR010000268.1:0-2573 GCA_964415735.1 uncultured Klebsiella sp.
GCATCCGCCAGGCGCTGGCCTCCCATCACTACGCCGCCAGCCCGGAACCCTTCGGTCCCGGCTATCCGCTGGAGCGGGCCGTGGCCATGCGAGCGCCCTATGAACTGCGCAATGCGCAGGCGCAGTGTCCACAGGGAGCGGTACGCCCCGGTTTCCTGCTGATCCACGGCCTCACCGACTCGCCCTATCTGCTGCGCGGTGTTGCCGAGTCCCTGCTGCAGGCCTTCCCCTGTGCGCTGCTGCGCGGGGTGCTGCTGCCCGGCCATGGCACCGTGCCGGGGGACACGCTGGACATGCGTCACGAGGACTGGCTGCGCGTGACCGAGTACGGCGTGGAGAGTTTCCGTGGCGAGGTTGACGGCCTCTACCTGGTGGGTTTTTCCACCGGCACCTCGCTCTCGGTGCGTTACGCTGCGGCGCATCGGGACGACACGCTGCTGCGCGGGCTGCTCATGCTCTCGCCAGCGCTGGCCGCCCGCAGCGAGTCGGCCTGGCTGTCGCCCTATGCCCGCTGGTTAACGCCGTGGCTGGGCCGGGATGCCGAGCGCGACGCCGCCCGCTACGAGTCGTTTTCGATGAATGCGGGGGCCGAGTTCTACCTGCTCACCCGCGGCCTGACCGATCCCGACTTCCCTGCGCTGCAACTGCCGGTGTTCATGGCTGGCAGCGGCGATGACACCACGGTGAACATGGAGGCCGCGCGGGAGTTCTTCTGCAGCAAGACGCCCGCGTCATCGCGGCGCATGCTGTGGTACAGCGCCCAGGTCACAGGCAGTGACCCGACCGCGACCTGCGACGGGCTGCAGGTGGTGGCGGCCGAGGCGCCGGAGCAGCGTGTCTACAGTCTCTCCCACACGGGCATTTCCGTTCCGCCCACCGACCCGCACTACGGTCTCGATGGGGACTTCGCCCTGTGCGGTCATTTCCGGGACGCTGATTACGAGACTTGTCGTCACGATGCGACAGCCACCGTCTACGGCGAGCGCAATCTGGGCGAGGGTGGGCGTCACGAGGGCCGACTGGTGCGCCGTGGCTCCTTCAACCCGCATTTCGACGCCATGCTGGCGCAGATGGTGTGCTTCATTCAGGGCGGCTGCTGATGGAGGCTTTCTACTTCTCTCCCATGCTGCTGGGCGTCAACCTGATCCTCGCCGTCGCGATCGCGGCCACGGCGCTGTGGTTCATGGCGCGTCCTCTGCCGGGACCGGCCTACTGGATGAGCGGGGCCTGGCTGCTGGTGGGCGGCGTGCTGCTGTTCTTCGTGTTCGTGCTCACCCGCAACCCCGTCGTCAATGTCATTGCCAATACCCTGCAGCTGGCCGGCGAGGCGGTGCTGCTGCTGGGCATCTTCCGCTTTCTCGGGCGCCCGCTGCCCTGGTGGATCGTGCCGGTCAGCGCCGGTCTGATCATCACGTTCAACACGCACTATTGGCTGACCGGCGGCAACTCCGATTTCCTGATGATGGTCTACTCGCTGATCGCCGGCCTGCTGCCCCTGCAGGCCGTCTGCGTGCTGCTGTGCTTTCGCGATGAACCTGCCACGCGCCCGGCGCGTGTGCTGGTCGGTGTCTGTCTTGCCGTGTATTCCCTGGTGACGCTCGCCCGGGGCTGGTTCGCCGGGCAGGGCTGGCTGCTCGATGAACCCTATGAGCAGCCCTTCGAGTCCTTCGGCTATCTGCTGCCCTACAACTTCGCGATTCCCGCGCTGGTGATGGGCTTCATCGGCATGGTGCTGATGAGCATGCAGCGCATCCTGGCCGGCAGTCGTGCCAATGCCGAGCAGGCCCGGCAGAATGCCCTGCGCTTCGAGCGTCTGCTGAACGTGAGCAGTGCGGGCATGGCCGTGCTCAAGGATGGCCGCCTGTCGGATGCCAATGCGCAGCTGGAGGCCCTGACTGGCCGCCGGCGTGAGCAACTGCTGGGGCTGAGTTTCGAGGAGCTGTTTCCACGCCGCGCTCGCGGCAGTCTGCCCATGCTGCTGCACGCGGCCGATGGCGCGCTGGTGGACATCGACATCCGCCGGCAGGACGGCAGCAGCTTTCCCGGGGAAGTGCGCATCATCCCGCTGGACGAGGAAGGGCCGGGCGATGTGGTGGTGGAGTTGCGCGACATCAGTCACCGCCGGGAAATGGAAGAGGAACTCAAGCGACTGGCCACGGTCGACCCCTTGACCGGGGCTCTCAACCGCCGTTCGTTCAATGAACTGTTCGCCCGCAGTCTCAAGCAGACGCTGCGCCAGCGCTCGGCCCTGTGTCTGGCAGTGCTCGATCTGGATCACTTCAAGATCATCAACGACGTGCAAGGGCACCAGGCTGGCGACGATGCCCTGCGCCAGTTCAGCCAGATGTGCCTGCGCGAGGCCCGCTCCACGGACATCTTCGCCCGCTTCGGCGGCGAGGAGTTCGTGCTGGTGCTGCCGGATACCGACATCGAGGGTGCCAGGATCATCCTGCAGCGCCTGCTCGACGGCGCCGGGCGCCTGTCGATGTGGGGTGCCCGGGGCGCGTTCAACTGTCAAGTGAGTGCAGGGGTGGCCGCGCTGCGCGAGGGCGACACCCTGGACACGCTGCTGC
>CAYQBR010000269.1:0-2563 GCA_964415735.1 uncultured Klebsiella sp.
CTGTTCGGACGCAATGGCGAAGTGTTCGTGGCGCTGGACAGCTATTACCGCTCCGGCTTCTCCTCGAGCCCGTCGCCCTCACAGTTCCTGAACATCGACGGCTATGCGCTGCTCAATGCCCGTCTTGGCTTTCGTGCCGATGAGCAGTGGTCAGGTTTTCTGTGGTCACGCAATCTGACGGACAAGGACTACTTCGAGCAGTTGCTGCCCGGCGCCGGCAATGCCGGCCACTACGCGGCGGTGCTGGGTGATCCGCGCACTTGGGGCGCGACGGTGCGTTACGATTTCTGAAGACTCTCCTTCAGCCCGCTTGATGCACCGCCCTCACGGCGGTGCTTTTTTTTGACAGCGCCTGTGCGTCTGCGATTCACTGACGGCGTTCCATAACGCCCCATCAAGGCTCGCGCCTGCACAGGAGCTCAACATGACAACAAGAAAGACGCTCTCCCGTCGCACCTTCACGACACTGCTGTTGCGCAGTGCCGTGCTCGCCCCCCTGCTCGGCGCCACTGATCGTCGAGCGCTGGCACAGGACTCCCTGCGCATCGGCATCATCGGCTCCGGGCAGATCGGCGGCGCCATCGGCAAGCGCTGGGCCGAGGCGGGCCACCAGATCCTGTTTTCCTCCCGCAACCCTGACGAGCTGGCCCCGCTGGTGGCGCAGGCCGGGCCGAATGCTCGTGCCGGCAGCGTGGCCGAGGCCGTGGCTTTCGGTGACATCCTTCTGATTGCCGTACCCTACGGCGCCCTGCCTCAAGTGGGAGCGGACTACGCAGCAGCGATGGCGGGCAAGATCGTCATCGACTGCGCCAATCCCCGGGCTGACCGCGATGGCCCCATGGCCGACGCGGCCATCGCCAAGGGCACGGGCATCGCCTCGGCCGAGTATTTCCCCGGCACCCGTCTGGTGCGGGCATTCAATGCCGTGAGTTTTGCGATGGTTGAGAACGAGCATCACCGGGAAGGGGAGCGCATCGGCATTCCCGTGGCGGGAGATGACGCCGAGGCGGTGGCCGTGACGGAGCGTCTGGTGCGGGATGCGGGCTTCGATCCGGTGGTGGTGGGCCCGCTCAGCAGCGCCCGCCGGTTTGACCGCGGCACCGATGTGTACGTGCGCGGGATGACGGCGGCCCAGTTGCGTCAGGCTCTGGGACTCTAAGCGGCTGAGGCACTGCCATGGCACCTGCGGTGCCAGCATCACTGCGGCGCGGTGACGGGCTGCAGCAAGGTCTCGCGATGGCGTTCCAGCAGCGCCTCGATGCTGGTGGCCGGGCGTCCGGTCAACACTTGCACGGCGTCGCTGGTCACGTCGAACGAGGCAAACCCGGCAATGGCGCCTGAGGCCTGGGGCTCGCCGCCAAGGCCGCGTACGACCTCGATCGGCCTGCCGGTCAGCTCGCTGGCGAAGCGGGCGATGTCGCTGCGCAGCACCGCCCGTGGCCCGGTGATGTTGTAGATCCTGTTCTCATGGCCCGCCGAGGTCAGCACGGCAGCCGCTGCCGCCGCACAATCTTCCCGAGTCACGAAGGCCGTCGCGATCTCGTCCGGCTGCACCACGACCCGCCCCTCCGCCAGCATGCGCTGCGCCTGCCCCACGACATTGTCGGCATACAGATGATTGCGCAGCATGGTCCAGGCCACGCCGCTGTCGCGCAGGATCTGCTCGGTCTCGCGGTGCATGGCCGCCGACAGCGCGCGCACGTCCGTGTTGTCTGCATCTACCGTCGAGGTATAGACAATGTGGCGCACGCCGGCGGCCACAGCCGCGTCGATGGCATTCTTGTGCAGCTGGGGCCGGTTGTCGGGGCCGGCACTGATGCTGATCAGCAGCAGACGCGTGCCTCCCGCGTAAGCGGCCGGCAGCGATTCCGGCTGGGTGAAGTCGCCGAAGCGGGTGGCAGCACCCTGCGCAGCGTAAGCCGCCAGCTCCTCGGGCGTGCGGCTCACCAGGATCAAGTCGCGCGGGTCCACTCCCCGCGCCAGCAGTTCGTCCACGACCAAGGCGCCCAACTGGCCGGAGGCACCGGAGACGATGAGGCGCTCGGCGGCCGTCTGGGCGTGGAGAGAGCCGGCGCCGGCGAGCAGCAGCGCAGCGCCGAGCCCGCGCAAAAAGGTTCGCCGCGGGAGCTGACGGGAGGCATGGGACAAGACGGACAAGGGACGGGGCAGGCTCACGGCGGACACTCCTGAAAAGAATGGATTTGCAGCATGATGCCACGAGGGCATGGTCTGTGGCTGCTAGACCTGCTGGTGCCGGGCTTTCTGTCATAGCAAGTGACCACCAGTGCAGGAGGCATCGGTTGGTCAGGATACTCAACAACTGGTCATACACACCGCGACAAAGTCTTCACGCGCCCCATATTTGTCGACAACCCAATGCTTTCATTGACTTTTTTGACATGGCACAGGCCTTGCTGAATACGCTCAAAACTCACACAAGGAGCCCTGTCATGCGAAGACCCCTGCCCGTTCTCATCCTGATATTGCTGTCGCTGTGCGGTACATCCACCTGGGCCGCCGAACACGAAGTCACCCGCCGCCTCACCATTGCCCTGGACGATGT
>CAYQBR010000270.1:0-2560 GCA_964415735.1 uncultured Klebsiella sp.
TGGAACACCACCTGGCTGTTGCCTTCGAAGGCCAGGATGTGGGTGCACAGACGGTCGAGGAACCAGCGGTCGTGGGACACCACGATCACGTTGCCCGGGAAATTCAGCAGACCTTCCTCCAGCGCCCGCAGGGTTTCCACGTCGAGATCGTTGGTCGGTTCGTCCAGCAGCAGCACATTGGCGCCGCGCTTGAGCAGCTTGGCCAGGTGCAGACGGTTGCGCTCACCCCCCGACAGATCCTTCACGAACTTCTGCTGGTCGCTGCCGCGGAAATTGAAACGGCTGGCGTAGGAGCGTGACTGCACTTCGTAGCGGCCGATCTGCAGCACGTCCAGGCCGTCCGAGATTTCCTCCCACACCGTGGCATTGCCATTGAGCGCGTCGCGACTCTGGTCCACATAGGCCAGCTCCACGGTCTCGCCCAGACGGATGCTGCCACTGTCCGGCTGCTCCTGACCCACCAGCATGCGCAGGAAGGTGGTCTTGCCCGCGCCGTTGCCGCCGATGATGCCGACGATGCTGCCCTTGGGAATGCTGAAGCTGAGGTTGTCGATCAGGGTGCGGTCCCCGAAGCCCTTGCACAGATTGTTGACCTCGATGACCACGTCGCCCAGGCGCGGGCCCGGCGGAATGTACAGCTCGGTGGTCTCGTTGCGCTTCTGGAATTCCTGGGAATTGAGTTCCTCGAAACGCGCCATGCGGGCCTTGCTCTTGGCCTGACGGCCCTTGGGGTTGGCGCGCACCCATTCCAGTTCGGACTTGATCGTGCGCTCGCGCGCGGCTTCCTGGCGGGCCTCGGTGGCGAGACGCTGCTCCTTGGTCTCCAGCCAGGTGGTGTAGTTGCCCTCGTAGGGAATGCCGTGGCCACGGTCCAGCTCCAGAATCCAGCCGGCGGCATTGTCGAGGAAGTAGCGGTCGTGGGTGATGGCCACGACGGTGCCGGGGTATTCCTGCAGGAAGCGCTCGAGCCAGGCCACGCTCTCGGCGTCCAGATGGTTGGTGGGCTCGTCCAGCAGCAGCATGTCGGGGTTGGAGAGCAGCAGGCGGCACAGCGCCACGCGGCGTTTCTCCCCGCCCGAGAGATTGCTCACCTCGGCATCCCAGGGCGGCAGACGCAGGGCGTCGGCGGCGATCTCGAGCTTGCGCTCCAGGTCCCAGCCCTCGGCGGCGTCGATGGCGTTCTGCAACTCGCCCTGCTTCTCCAGCAGGGTGTTCATCTCGTCGTCGCTCATCGGCTCGGCGAAGCGGTCGCTGATGGCGTTGAATTCCTCGATCAGCTTGAGGATCGGGCCCATGGCCTCCTCGACATTGCCGCGCACGTCCTTTTCGGGGTTCAGCGCCGGTTCCTGGGGCAGGTAGCCGATGTTGATGCCGGTCTGGGCGCGGGCCTCGCCATGATGGTCCTTGTCGATGCCCGCCATGATGCGCAGCAGCGAGGACTTGCCGGAGCCGTTCAGGCCGAGCACGCCGATCTTGGCGCCGGGGAAGAATGACAGGGAGATGTCCTTGAGGATCTCGCGCTTGGGCGGCACGACCTTGCCGACGCGATGCATGGTGTAGACGAACTGGGCCATAGAAGTATTCCTGAACTGGGATGGAGGCGGGCGGCATTATGGCACAAGGCAGCTGCGCCGTGATCCCGCCTGCGCGCGGGGCAAATGCCCGGGGATTGGCCGACTGAGCACTTTCTGAGTGCCGGCGGCAGCCGCATGCAGTAAAATGCCGCGCAATTGAAACTTGGCCACCCCTGGGGGAAATGCATGTTTAGCCGTGAAATGACCATTGCGACCTTCGATCCTGAACTCAGTGCCGCCATCCAGGCGGAAGCCGAACGTCAGGAGCATCACATCGAACTGATCGCCTCCGAGAACTACGCCAGCCCGCGCGTCATGGAAGCACAGGGCTCCGTGCTGACCAACAAGTACGCCGAAGGCTATCCGGGCAAGCGCTACTACGGCGGCTGCGAGCATGTCGACGTGGTGGAGACCCTGGCCATCGAACGTGCCAAGGCCCTGTTCGGCGCCGACTACGCCAACGTGCAGCCCCATTCCGGTTCCCAGGCCAATGCGGCCGTCTACATGGCCCTGCTCAAGCCGGGTGACACCGTGCTCGGCATGAGCCTGGCCGATGGCGGTCACCTCACCCACGGCGCCAGCGTCAGCTTCTCCGGCCGCATCTACAAGGCCGTGCAGTACGGCCTGAACAGCGTCACCGGCGAGATCGACTACGATCAGGTGGAAGCCCTTGCCCTGGAGCACAAGCCGCGCATGATCGTGGCCGGTTTCTCCGCCTATTCCCGCGTCGTTGACTGGCAGCGTTTCCGCACCATCGCCGACAAGGTGGGGGCGTATTTCCTGGTGGACATGGCTCACGTCGCCGGCCTGGTGGCCGCGGGCGTCTACCCGAACCCGGTGCAGATCGCCGACGTCACCACCTCCACCACGCACAAGACTCTGGGCGGGCCGCGTGGCGGCATCATTCTGGCGAAGGCCAACCCCGAGCTGGAGAAGAAGCTCAATTTCGCCGTGTTCCCCGAGAGCCAGGGCGGCCCGCTGATGCA
>CAYQBR010000271.1:0-2556 GCA_964415735.1 uncultured Klebsiella sp.
CGGGCAGCAGGCGCACATCGAACTCCAGATGGCACTGACCGCAGATGCGGTTCGGGTTGTCGCCGCCGTGAATGCAGCCCAGGTTGAGTGTGGGGCGGGCGATGCGAAAGAGCGGACTGTGATAGCGCTGCTGCAGCGAGGCGCGCAGGGCCAGCAGTTCGCCCATGACCTCGTGCATGGCTTCCAGCGCATTGCGCCCCAGATCAGGATTGGACGAGTGACCGCTGCGCCCCAGCAGATCGATGGACTCCATCATCACGCCCTTGTGGGCGTGGATGGGCCGCATGCCCGTGGGTTCGCCAATCACCGCGCAGCGCGCCTTCGGCCGCCCGAGCTCCGCCAGCGTGCGGGCGCCCTGCATGGAGGTTTCCTCATCGGCCGTGGCCAGCACGATCAGCGGCTGACTGAACTCGATGCCCTCGAATTCCTTCAGCGCTTCCATGATCAGCGGGAAGAAACTCTTCATGTCGGTGCTGCCCAGGCCGTAGAGCCGACCGTCCTTCTGCGTGAGGCGGAAGGGGTTCACCGTCCAGAGTGCCTCGTCGAGCGGCACGGTGTCCGTATGGCCCGCCAGCACCAGTCCGCCGGGGCCTTCGCCCCGCGTGGCCAGCAGATTGCGCTTGGCATTGCCTGCCGTCAGCGGCGAGGTGCCCGGACTGGCGATCTGTTCCGTGCGAAAGCCCAGGTCCTCGAAGCACTGCGCCAGATAGTCGATGACGGGCACGTTGCTGGTGTCCAGCTCGGGATTCGCGGAGCTGATGCTGGGCAGGCTGATGAGCGTGTCCAGATGCGAGAAGAGTGCGGGGAAGCGGGGCATGTCGGGTCACCCTGGCCGCAGGCGGCCTCAGAGAAATTCCTGCAGCACCGTGTTGAGAAACTGCAGGCCCTTGGCAGTGGGGCGGATCACGGCGTTCTCCATCTGCAGCAGATCACGGCGCTGCAGCGATGATACGCGCTTTGCCAGGGGCTCGAAACCCAGGCCCGTGGCGGCCTCGAACTGGGCCGGCGTGAAGCCGTCGCGCAGACGCAGCACGTTCAGCAGGTACTCGATGCCGCGCTCCTCGTGGGCGATGGGCAGCGACTCGGCGAGGGCCGCGCCGGGCGTTTGCAGATAATGTGCCGGCTGGCGCTTCTTGCGCGTGCGCAGGATCTCGTCGCGCGCCGGCCAGCTCAGCTTGCCATGGGCGCCTGCCCCGATGCCGAGGTAATCGCCGAAGCGCCAGTAGTTCAGATTGTGCCGCGCCTGCCGCCCCGGCTGGGCGAAGGCCGAGATCTCGTAGCGCTCGAAGCCATGCGCGCCCAGCAGAGCCAGACCGGCGTCCTGGATGTCGATCAGCGTGTCCTCCTCGGGCAGCGGAGGCGGGCGCTTGAAGAATTCGGTGTTGGGCTCGATGGTCAGCTGATACCAGGACAGATGCGTGGGGGCATGTTCGAGCGCCGTGCGCAGATCCTGCAACGCGGCGGCAGGCGTCTGTCCCTGCAGGCCGTACATCAAATCCAGATTGACGTTGTCGAAGCCGGCAGTGCGCGCGAAGTCGATGGCCTTGTGTGCATCGGCATCGTCGTGGATGCGGCCGAGCTGCTGCAGCTGCAGCGGGTCAAAACTCTGGATGCCGATGGACAGCCGGTTGATGCCGACGCGGCGGTAGTCCGCGAAGCGTGCGCGCTCGGCGGTGCCGGGGTTGGCTTCCAGGGTGATCTCGATGTCGGGCGCGAAGGCGATATGGCGCTGCAGTTCTGCAAACAGCCGCTCGTAGGCCTGCGCCGAGAACAGACTGGGCGTGCCGCCGCCAATGAAGATGGACTGCAGGGCGCGCCCCTGCACGCCAGGCAGGTCGGCGAGCGCGTCCGCGATCAGGGCGTCGACATACTCGGCTTCCGGCAGCTCGCCGTTCTTCTGGTGGGAATTGAAATCGCAGTAGGGGCATTTGCGCACGCACCAGGGCACGTGCACATACAGACTCAGGGGCGGCAGCTGCAGCAAGGGGCCGGGTGTCGCGTTCAACGCAGGGACCCGCGCAGCGCGTCCCAGTGCTGCAGCAGCTGGCGCAGGGCCTGGCCGCGATGGCTGAGCGCATTCTTGACGGCCGGTTCCAGCTGCGCGGAAGCGCAGCCATGCGTGGGCACGAAGAACAGCGGGTCATAGCCGAAGCCGTTGTCGCCAGCAGGGGCGAAGAGAATGCGCCCTTCCCAGCTGCCGTGGCAGACGAAGGGCATCGGGTCGCGGGCATGGCGCATGAAGGCGATGCAGCAGATGAAGCGCGCAGTGCGCTGCGCCTCGGGCACATCCTGCAGGGCGGCCAGCAGCTTGGCATTGTTCTGCGCGTCGGTGGCGCCGGGGCCGGCATAGCGCGCCGAATAGATGCCGGGTTCGCCGCGCAGGGCGTCCACTTCCAGGCCGGAGTCGTCAGCCAGTGCCGGCAGTCCGGTGGCCGCGGCGGCGTGACGTGCCTTGAGAATGGCGTTCTCGACAAAGCTCAGGCCGGTCTCGTCGGCATCGCTCACGCCGAGGGAACGCTGGGTCAGGAACTCCAGTTCGGCACTGCCCAGCATCTG
>CAYQBR010000272.1:0-2550 GCA_964415735.1 uncultured Klebsiella sp.
TGCAGACGGTGGAGCTCATCGCCGGACAGGTATTCATCCCGCTGACGGTGGGCGGTGGCATCCGCACGCTCGAGGACATCCGCACCATGCTCAATGCGGGCGCCGACAAGGTGTCCATCAACACCGCCGCCGTGTTCAATCCGGATTTCGTGCGCGAGGCAGCGGAGCGTTTCGGTTCGCAGTGCATCGTGGTGGCCATGGATGCCAAGAAGGTGAGTCAGCCCGGCGAGACCGAGCGCTGGGAGATCTTCACGCATGGCGGGCGCAAGGCTACCGGCATCGACGCAGTGGAATGGGCGCGTCGCATGGTGAGTTACGGCGCCGGTGAGATCCTGTTGACCAGCATGGATCGTGACGGCACCAAGAGCGGCTTCGATCTGGGGCTCAACCGGGCGGTGAGCGATGCCGTGTCGGTGCCCATCATCGCCTCGGGCGGCGTGGGCACGCTGCAGGATCTGGTGGACGGCGTGCAGATCGGTCATGCCGATGCCGTGCTCGCCGCCAGCATCTTCCACTTCGGGGAGTTCACCATTCCCCAGGCCAAGCGTTACATGGCCGACAAGGGCATCACCATGCGCCTGTAGCCTGCTGCTGCAGCGCGATCATCTGCGACACCGGAATCAGCTCGATGTTCAGGGCGGCCAGCGTGGGCAGAGCCTTCTCCAGATAATCCAGGGTGGCGGCATGGGGATGTCCTATGCCGGTGGCAAAGCCTTTCTCCCGTGCCAGCGTCAGCAGGCGCTGGAACTCTCTGTCGATGTCTTCGGCCGTCTGCACATTGTCCAGAAACACATTGCGCGTGAGCGTCGGGATGTTCTGCTCCCGGGCGATTCGTCCGGCCACGCTGCTGGCCGTGGTGTAGCTGTCCACGAAGTAGAGATTGCGGCCCTGCAGCGTCTCCATCACCCAGCGCATGGGCCCTTCCTGCGCCGTCAGTTCACTGCCCATGTGATTGTTGAGGCCCTGCAGATGGGGCACGGCGTCGAGGGCAGCGGTGAGCGTCTGCACGAACTCCTCCCGCGTGAGCTGCGGGGTCAGGCCACCCGGGCCGAGCGGCATCGCGGCCAGATTGCTCATCGGCGCGTGCAGCATCACTTCCTTGCCGTTGGCGTGGGCCGCCTGCGCCAGCGTCACGCCATACGGCGTGTGGGGCAGCACGGCGAAAGTCACATCGTCGGGCAGGGCGACGGCGCGGGCACCGAGATCGTCGACATAGCCGATGTCGTCGATGATCAGCGCGATGTAATGGGTGTCGGGCGCAGGCACGAAAAGCTGCGCGGGGGAGGGCGCCGGGTTCGCGGAGGTGGGCGCCGGGTCGGCGGAGGCAGGGGTGTCGACGCTCAGCGTATCGGCCGGGCTCTGCTCGGGCAGCGCCAGCGCGATGTCTTGCGTGGCAGCGGCAACGGCCGCGACAGGGGTGCCGGTCGGGGTCGGGGTCGGGGTTGGGGTCGGGGTCGCGGTGGGCGTGGCGCTTGCGCTGATCACTGCCGGCGTGTCGACGCGCGCGGGCGCGCGTTCCGGCGTGAACAGCCACAGAGTGAGCGGCATGCCCACCAGCCCGACCACCGTCATGATCAGCGGAGCGGGGTAGCGGGCAATGGCCTCGAGCAGAGGGTCGCGCTGACTCAAGGTTGCGTGGTTCCCGCAGGCGGGGCCTGCGTGACGGGCGTGCCGCGGCCACGGGCGCCTTCCAGGATGCTCAGTCCGCGCAGCAGGGTCAGGGCTTCCTGCAGCTGGTAGTCCGTGGACACCACCTGTTCGGCCGAGACTTCGGCCTGGCGCTCTTCGCCGTCGATGTCGTCCAGGTCATTGCCGTTGCGCAGATGGCCGGCCAGATCGGCTTCGGTATACCCGGTGCGGCCCGTGGTGCGGGTGACCAGGCCTTCCTCGATCAGGATGTCCGGCTGGATGCCCTGGGCCTGGATCGAGCGCCCCTCGGGGGTGAAGTACAGCGACGTGGTGAGCTTGATGGCGCGGTTCTCGGCCAGTTGCATCACGCTCTGCACCGAGCCCTTGCCGAAGCTGCGGGTGCCCATGATCACGCCACGGCCGTGGTCCTGTAGCGCGCCCGCGACGATCTCGGCGGCGGAGGCGGAACCGGAGTTGATGAGCACCACGAGGGGCACGCCCAGGCTCGGGTCTTCCGGCGTGGCGAAGAATTCCATCTCGATCTCGCCCTCGCGGCCCTGGGTGTAGACGATGCGGCCTTCGCGCACGAAGGCATCCACCACTTCCACCGAGGCCTGCAGGATGCCGCCCGGGTTGTTGCGCAGATCCAGCACGAGCCCCTTGAGCTCGGGTTGCGCGGCCTTGATCTCTTCCAGGGCCTCCAGCACTTCCTCGCCGGTGTTCACCTTGAACTGGGAGATGCGCAGATACGCGAAGCCCGGCTCCAGCTCACGGTGACGCACGCTGGCCACTTCGATGATGTCCCGCACCAGGGTGATTTCCAGCGGCTCGGGTTCGCCCTCGCGCATGATGCCCAGCACGATGGGGGTGCCGACTTCGCCGCGCATCAGCTCCACGGCATCGTCGATCTGCATCTCCACC
>CAYQBR010000273.1:0-2548 GCA_964415735.1 uncultured Klebsiella sp.
ATTCGCGGAAGTCCGGCCCCTGCAGAGTCAGCTCCACCTCGGCGGCCAGTTCCAGCGTCTTCTGCAGCGTCCATTTCGGGGCGATGCCGGCATGGATCATCAGGTAGTTCTGGTGGCCCTCGGCTTGCTCCACGCAGTCGTAATGCGCCAGCGACTGATGCCGCAGCCAGTGGCTCAGGGCGTCGCAGTCGGGCGCGTCGAGCAGCTCCTGCAGGGTGTCGCGGCCGCGGTTGGGACAGGCGCCGTAATAGATGGCCAGGAAATGCAGGTCGTGATTGCCCAGCACCACGGTGACGGCCTTGCCCAGATCGCGCAGATAGCGCAGGGTGTCGAGGGATTTCGGGCCGCGGTTGATCAGATCGCCCACGCACCACAGCCGGTCGCGCAGCGGATTGAAATCCACCGTGGTCAGCAATTTGCGCAAGGGCTTGTAACAACCCTGAATGTCGCCTATGACATACGTTGACATGAAGCCCTGCTGGTTCCCGGTGTCTAGTGCACCGTCAATGGTCTGGAAAGAAGGAACGCCGGAATGGGGGCCGCAAAGGTCTCGCCATCCGCGCTCAACATCTCGTAACTGCCCTGCATGGTGCCGAACTCGGTGGTCAGCACCGCGCCGCTGGTGTAGTGGAACACCTGGCCCGGGGCAATCAAGGGCTGCTGCCCGAGCACGCCGGAGCCGCGCACTTCCTCCACCTTGTCGTTGTCATCGGTGATGATCCAGTGGCGCGAGATCAGCTTCACGGGCTGCTCGCGCTTGTTGGCGATGCCGATGGTGTAGGCGAACACGAAGCGTTTGTTCTCCGGGTCGGATTGCTCCTGCAGGTACTGCGTGCTGACGGAAATGTCGATGCCTTCGGGGCGACGTTCAGTTTTCAACGCGAGACTCCTCCTGTCGTGCGGTCGCTGGGTCGGCGTGGTGCGGCGACTGCTGCCGGCTGCGGGTGATGCAGTCGGCGATCAGCGCGTAATCGGCCAGGCTCAGGTTCTCCGGTCGCAGGCTGATGTCGATGGGCAGCGCGCTCAACGCTGCCTCCGATATCAGGGTCCGCAGGCTGTTCTTCAAGGTCTTGCGCCGCTGCGTGAAGGCGATGCGCACGACATCCTGCAGACACCCGACATCCAGCACCTGCACGGGTTTGCGCGCATGCGGCACCAGCCGGACGATGGCAGAGCATACCTTGGGCTGCGGCACAAAAGCAGTGCCCGGCACGTCGAACAGATGCTCCACCGTGCAGTGGTACTGCATCATCAGGCTGAGGCGTCCGTAGTGCTCGTCGCCCGGCACGGCCGCCAGCCGCTGCACCACTTCCAGCTGCAGCATGAAATGCATGTCGGCAATCCACTGCTCGAACTCCAACAGGTGAAACATGCAGGGCGTGGAGATGTTGTAGGGCAGATTGCCCACCACGCGCAGGCTGTGGGGGCGGGCGGTGCCGTCCTGCGGCAGCAGGGAGCACAGGTCGAACTTCAGCACGTCGCCTTCGTGCAGGGCGAAGCGCGGGTCGGTGCCGAGAGTGCTCTGCAGGTAGGCGGCCAGGTCGCGGTCCAGCTCCACCGCGTCCAGCTGCCCGCACTGCTGCAGCAGATGCCGCGTGAGGGCGCCCTGGCCGGGACCGATCTCCACCAGATGATCGCCTTGCTGCGGCGCGATGGCGCGGACGATGCGGCCGATGATGTTCTGGTCGTGCAGGAAGTTCTGCCCGAAGCGCTTGCGGGCCTGGTGATGGAAGCCGTCCTTCTGCAGATCGGGGCCGCGCGGGCGGGCGGTGCGGGGTGAGTCAGTCATGGGAGAACCCCGCCATCAGCCTGGCCACGGCGATGGCCTCCACCAGCGAGCCGATCTGCGCCTTGCCCGTGCCGGCCAGATCCAGCGCCGTGCCGTGATCCACCGAAGTGCGGATGATCGGCAGCCCCAGAGTGATGTTGCTGGCATTGCCGAAGCCCTTGTACTTGAGCACCGGCAGGCCCTGGTCGTGGTACATCGACAGCACGGCATCGGCATGGGCCAGGTACTTGGCGGTGAACAGCGTGTCGGCCGGCAGCGGCCCCAGCAGGTGCATGCCCTCGGTGCGCAGCGCTTCCAGCACCGGCTCGATGATGTCGCGCTCCTCGGTGCCCAGGTGACCGCCTTCCCCCGCATGGGGATTGAGGCCGCAGACCAGGATCGCCGGGCGGGCGATGCCGAAGCGGCTGCGCAGATCGGCATCGAGGATGCGCAGGATGCGCTCCAGCAGCGGCGCTGTGATGGCGGCCGCCACCTGGGAGAGCGGCAGATGGGTGGTCACCAGCGCCACGCGCAGGCCTTCGGTGGCCAGCATCATCACCGTGAGGTCCACGCCGCATTCCTCTGCCAGGAATTCCGTGTGGCCGGTGAAGGGAATGCCGGCTTCGTTGATCACGCCCTTGTGCACCGGCGCGGTCACCATGGCCGCTGCCTGACCCGAGCGGCAGGCCTGCACCGCAGCGCGCAGGGTGTCGAGCACATAGGGAGAATTGGCCGGGTTCAGCACGCCGGCCTGCACCGGGGCGCGCAGGCTCACGGGCA
>CAYQBR010000274.1:0-2530 GCA_964415735.1 uncultured Klebsiella sp.
GCAGCAGGAAGCGCATGAGCGCCGAGGTGCGGGGAGGCTCGGGCAGGCGGTTGGGCCCGCTGGCGGCCAGCCGACGCTGCACCTCGGCCGTGCTCAGGCCGTCGGGGGTGGCGGCGACGGCCTGCAGGGCCTCGTCGGGGGAAAGGGTGTGCCAATGCGCTGTTGTCGGGATGCTGTCCATGGCAGCGAGCTTACTTCACTTGTGGAGCAAGTTCTTGACTCCCCCTGCCTCTGCGGAGGGAGTCGACCGCCGGCATCAAAGCGCGCTGGTCATCACCGCACGGATTCTCGCCGCATTCTCTTCAGCCACCGAGGACGCCAGAGCCTCGCGCCCCCGCTGCATTGGCGGGAGCCCGCGGGCAAGCAAGCGCGCCTGAAACTGCAGCGATTCGATCAGCTCCGCGTCGTCCAGCTGCGACGTCACGTCGGTATAGGCTGCTGCCACACGCTCGCCTGTCGTGGTGTGGTCCGCACCAGAGAGTGCCTGCAGTGCCTGTTTCAGCTGCTGCGCCGCGGCCGTGTCAGTCACGGCAGCGCTCGCGAGCAAGTCCAGCGTGTTGGCACTGGCACTGCGCACCTGCGCCACGGCGCGCAGATAGTCGGCCAGAACCCATTCCAGCGCCAGCGCGTCATCCAGCGCTTGCTGCGCCTGCGTTGCCACCTGCGCGCGCGCTGACTCGTCCAGCCCGGCGGGCGGCCAGGCCAGTGCACGGGCGTGGCGAATCATCTCGATGTGCTCGAACTGCAGGAAGTCATAGTGAGCAACCTGCCCCGACTCGATCCGCTGCATTTCGGCAAGCAGGCGCGACTCGGCCTGCGCCACCTTGTCGATGGCCGCCAGGTAGTCACGTTGATGTTCGCTGTCCTGCTGTGCCTGCGCGAATGGACTGATCAGCAGGGCACCCAGAACAGCCGCCTTCAGAGTCAGGCCTCTGCGGTACATGGCGTCTTGGCGAAGGCTCATGGTCATTGTCCTCCATGGTGGGCGGGATTGTGCTGATGCATCGGCTGCGGACTTGTCCCTTCCTGCTGATGCTGCTGATGCTGCTGGTGTTGCTGGTGCTGCTGGTGCTGCATGGCGTCCGGCATCTGCTGGCGCATGGAGTTCTGAATCTCGGCAGCACTCATCTGACTCGCATTCCGGGCGAAGAACTGGCTGCTCAGACTCTCCAGAAAGGCCACGATGTCCGCCACGTCGCTGGCACTGGGTTCACGTCCCGCCTGGGTTCTGGCCATGGTGACCACCGCCTCTTCCAGGGTCGGGATGCTGCCGTCGTGGTAGTACGGGGCCGTCAGCGCCACATTGTGCAACTGCGGCACCTTGAAGACAGCCGTATCCTCCGCACGCTGAGTCCGCCCGGCCAGGCCCTCGTCCATGACTGCCCCGGTGACGGACTCGGCAAACTGGCGACCGAGGTCCATGCTCTGATAAGAGTTGCCGCCGAGGTTGATGCCGTTGTGGCAGGCCACGCAACCCAGCGCCTCGAAGCGTTCGCGTCCGCGCAGTGCCGCCTCGGAGAGCGCCGCCTGCTCGCCCTGCAGATAGGCATTGAAGGGCGAGTCTGTCCTGGTCATGTCCTTGGTGTGTTGCGAGATGGCATTGCCAAGGTTGGCGGCCGTCACCCCATCGGGATAGACCGCCTCGAAACGTGCCGAATAGGCCGGGTTCTCGCGCAAGGCAGTCAGCACGGCGTCCATGTCATGGCCCATTTCCACCGGATCGGTGATCGGCGCGATGGACTGGGCGTCGAGATCGACAGCCCTGCCATCCCAGAACTGGCGAAAGTTGAACGCCGCGTTGAACACCGTGGGCGTGTTGCGCTTGCCGAGCGCGCCACCGATCCCCTGGGCGACGGGGCGTCCGTCGGTGGCCCCCAGCATGCCGCGATGGCAGGTGTTGCAGCCTGTCGAGCCGTCGCGAGAGAGCGACGCGTCGTGAAACAGGTCGAAACCCAGGTCACGCTTGACGGGGTCTGCGGGAAAACTGTCGAGCGCAGGGATGGGCCGATAGGCCGTATCGGCCAGCGGATGCTCGGCGTTGGCACCGATCCAGGACGCTTCCCCACGCGCCTGCAGGAACCCTTGGTAGTGGGGATCTACGTCGGCCGCAGCCGCCGTGATGCTGCCGACGCAGACGGCCAGCGCCATGAAGCGCAGCAGCCCCTGGGGCGGGTGGGGGTATCTTCGCGATGTGTTCATGTCCAGACCTCCGAGGTTCACCGGGGATGCGTCCGGCTGAACCAGCCGGTCTCATCGCACAAGTGTTACTTTTTTTCACACTTCCACAATGGGCGCGTCGGAGGCCGGACACAATGCGGCAAATTGCCGCAGAGTCTGGCGTGAGCTGCGGGTGTCCTCAGGGTTGCTTCGCGAACTTCTGCACACGACGGTTGATCACATCGGCGATCCAGGCGTTGCCGGCGGCATCCAGGGTCAAGGCATGGGCCTCGCCGAACTGCCCGTTGCCCGTGCCCGGGCTGCCGATGGAGCCCAGCACATTGCCTTCCATGTCCACCCGCGCCAGTTCGCC
>CAYQBR010000275.1:0-2529 GCA_964415735.1 uncultured Klebsiella sp.
CCACCGACTACGACCCGGTGCTGCTGTTCCAGACCTTCTCCGGCAACATGAGCTATCGCGCCGTCGGCGCCACGCTGCGCTCGTCCTTCAACGACGACACACCGGCTCCGCTGGGTTGCAACTTCGTGGATGAGACCATCGGTTCTGCAGCGACCTTGAGCCTGCCTGCGGGCGCCACGGTCGAGGCGGCCTATCTCTACTGGGGTGCCTCGGGCAAGGTGGACAACCCGGGCTCCCAGATCGATGCCGATGTCACCTTCGGCCCCACTGGCAGCGAGGTGGCCATCACGGCCGACCAGATCTTCGAGATCAACAACGTCGGTATCGGCGCGATAGCCGACTATTTCGCCGGCTTCCGCGACGTCACGGCCCTGGTCAGTGCCAGTGGCAGCTATACCTTGAAGAATCTGACAGCGCAGACCGGTTCGGACTGGAACGCCAGCCAGGCCTGTGCCGGCGGCTGGGCCATGATCGTGGTGTACGAGCACCCTGACGAGCGTCTGCGCGTACTCAATCTGTTCCACGGCTTCCAGCCGTTCTGGAATTCGTCCTTCACCCTGGTGCCGCGCAATTTCCGCATGGCGCAGAACGATGCGGTGCAGAACCTGCCCAACGGCCAGATCACGCACATCACGCTCGAGGGCGACGAGACCTTGAACACGGTGGACGCGGACGAAGGCCTGGGGCTGCAGACGGCCCCCGGCGCCACGACCTTCGCCAGCATCCTGTCGAGCGTCAACCCGCTGGGTCAGGAGTTCAACTCCACCATCAGTCGCCCGGTCTATGTCTTTGATGCGGGCACGGGCTATTTCGAGTTCGACGAGACCGGCGGGGTGAACGGCGACGGCTACGAGGTGGACAACCCCGGTCCGCAGGTCAGCTCGGGCGGCCCGCGCTTCGGCAATTCCTGGGGGCTGGACGTGGACACCCACTATGTCTACGGGGGCTCTCCGGGCACACCGCTCTACAACTTCGCGATTCCTGATTTCGAAGCCGAGCAGATCACCACGCGCTACAGCGCGGAGGAAGACCTGGTGATGTTGATGTCGGAAGTCATCAGCATCACCAATTTCCCGCTCGCCGATCTGGAAGTGTTCAAGACCCAGGTCGGGCAGTTCAAGGTGAACAGCGAGGGCAGCTACGAGATCACGGTCACCAACAATGGCGACGGCGGACTGGACGGCGGCTATGCCAGCGGCGTGGTGACAGTGGCGGATACGCTGCCGGCCGGCATGGTGTTTGGCAGCAGCGGCGATGTCAGCGGCACGGGCTGGAGCTGCAGCGTGACGCTCAACCCGGGGGCCTTCACCTGCACCTACAACATCGCCACCACCTGGACCATCCCCGCCGGCGCCACGGTGGCCGGCCAGCTGCGCATGGATGAGTCCCTGCCGCCGATCAGCGTCAATGTGGACATCCTGGGCAGCACCTACTTCCCCTTCGCCGCCAACAACGTCGACAACACCGCGCGCATGCTGCACTCGGGAGGCAACTGCGATGCCGCCGCTGACGGCCTGATTCCCGACCCGGACAGCTGTGACCGCGCGCCCCAGTTCGACAACTTCAACGACCTGGAAGGCGGCAATCTCGACATCAACGACCTGGAAGACAAGCGCAGCAACAACAACAACCTGGACACCCTCACCAGTGTGGTCTATGGCGTGCGCGCCGATCTGGGCATCGAGAAGACCGTGGCCGACATCCTCGAGGCCGGTTCCCAGGGCGTCTACAACCTGCTGGTGACCAATTACGGTCCCGACGCCACCACGGCCCCCATCAGCGTGACCGACACCGCGCCGACGGGCGTGGAGTTCGTGTCGGCGACCGCCCCCGTGGGCTGGACCTGCACGGTGCTGCCAGGCTCGCTGAGCTGCAGTTCCAATGCCGCCAACCTGGCCGTGAACGGGACGGCCCTGATCGAGCTGACCGTCGACGTGGTGGGCGCCGACGGTTACATCGTGACCAACACCGCCAGTGTCGCCGCCGGCTCGTTCAACTTCGACCAGGTGCCCGCCAACAACAACGACACCGATATCACCGAGATCGTCGGGCCGCCCGTGGCCTCGCAGGAGAAATTCCTGCTCTCCGTCAGCTCGCTGGGCGGGCAGACCAGCATCGGCGGCCTGAGCAATTTCGAGGATGACGACTACATCATCTACGACCCGGTGACGGACCAGGCGACGATGTTCTTCGACAACAGCGCCCTGGGCTACAACGTCAACGACGCCGACGCCGTGCACCTGATGAAGAACGGCCACATCGTGATTTCCGCCGCGACCAGCAGCAGCATCGGCAGCGGCCCGGAACTGCTGAACTTCGGCCCGGGTGATCTGGTGGTGTACGACCCGATCCTGCAGACCACGGAAATGCTGTTCGATGGCTCCGAGGAGTTCGGCGGCACCAACCCGGGCGATGTGAACATCACCGCGGTCTATGTGCTGGACAACGGCCAGATCATCTTCGCCGCCACCCCGGGCGTGGACACCACCATCGGCAGCAACAACCTGAGCTTCTCCAAGGACGATCTGG
>CAYQBR010000276.1:0-2528 GCA_964415735.1 uncultured Klebsiella sp.
AGGAGCGCATCGCCAATCTGCAGCGCGAGCTCTTCGCCGTGCAGGGCCGCTACAACAGCTCCACCAGCATTGCCGACGAACGCGTGGTCGAGGCGCAGCGCCTGGCCAGCGCCAAGCAGTCCCTCACCGCCGAGATGGAGCGCCTGCTGGGCCAGGAGTTCACGCGGCGCAACAATCTGGTGGGCGGCATTCCGGTGGACAGCGAATACATCATCTTCGTGATCGACACCTCGGGCAGCATGTTCCAGAACGCCTGGCCGAAGCTGCTGCAGACGGTCAACGACACGCTGGATGTCTACCCCGAGGTCAAGGGCATCCAGGTCATGAACGACATGGGCGACTACATGTTCGACTCTTTCCGCGGCCAGTGGATCGGCGATTCGCCCGAGCAGCGCGCCGTCATCATGCGCACGCTGCGCAACTGGAGTCCGTTCAGCAACAGCAGTCCGGTGGAAGGCGTCACGGCCGCCATCAACACGTATTACCAGCCCGACCGCAAGATCAGCATCTACGTGATGGGTGACGACTTCCAGCCCGGCGGCTCCGTCACCCAGGTGCTGCGCACCATCGACCGGCTCAATGCCAAGGATGCCAACGGCAATCCGATGGTGCGCATTCATGCGGTTGGTTTTCCGGTCATCTTCGCGCTGGAACCGCGCTATCATCAGAGCGTCTACCGCTTCGCCAACCTGATGCGGGAGATGACCCAGCGCAATGGCGGGACCTTTGTAGGATTGAACAGTTTCGAATAGACCTTCACCACGACCATGTCGTCAAGAGAGGCACGATGTTCGCAGTCACGGGGAACAGGAAGACGTCCGGCACGCGCTCGCGACGGGCGCTGCTGCTGGTGGGCGTGCTGGCGCTGCTGAGTGCCTGCGGGGCCAGCTCACTGGTGGTGGAAGGCAGCTATCCCACGCCGGCGGTGCGCAAGATACCGCTCACTCTCGGCCTGTATCTGAGCGAGGAGCTGCGCAATTTCCTCTACATCGAGTACACCGAGACGGGCGCGGAAGAATACCGGGTCGCCAGCGGTCAGACACACGTGCAGATGTTCAGCACCCTGCTGCCCGCGATGTTCGAGCAGGTGCAGGTGCTGGAGTCCATGGACGCCGCCCCCGGTGCCGGGGTGGATGCCGTGTTCGCCCCCAGCATCGAGGAGTTCCAGCTGGCGCTGCCACAGAAGACGCGGCTCGATTCCTACGAAGTCTGGGTGAAGTACAACATGCGTCTGCTGGGCCCGGACGGCGCGTATATCGCGGACTGGGTGCTCACCTCCTATGGCAAGACGCCGATGGAAGGGCTGCTCAGTGTCGAGGGCGGCATCAACGAGGCCACGGTGAGTGCGCTGCGCGATCTGGCCTCCAATTTCGCCCTGAGTTTCGGGGCCGTGCCCGAAGTGCGGGACTGGCTGGCGAGCAGGCAGAATGTGGTGAGCAATCAATAGGTTTCCCGTGTGACACAGGCGGACCTGCCCGCAGAGGCAGGCAAGAGGCGGCTATGAGTACCAGCAAATTCGTCCGGCAGGGGTTTCCATTGTGGCTTCTGGCAGCGCTGCTGACGGCCTGCACGACCACGACGGTCGATGAGTTCCGCCAGGGCGAGACGGGCATCGAATCCCACGAGGCCATCGTGATTCTGGGCCGCCGTCAGGGCAGCACCTACGAAACCCGAGAGGAATTCGTCAACTGCGTGGGCGAACGCGTGTCCCGTGGCAGTGGCGCCATCCGCGTGATCCCCGAAAGGGAATTCGTCGACTCGCTCTTCCCCTGGTTCGAACCGCGCACGGCGCCGCTGCGCACCAGTGATCTGCAGGCGCTGATGGAAGAGCAGGTGGTGGCCGACAAGATCGAGGAATACGGCGTGCGCTACATCGTGTGGGTGGACGGGCAGACCGAGACCACCAACCGCACCGGCTCCATTTCCTGTGCCGTCGGGCCCGGCGGCGGGGGCTGCTTCGGTTTCGGCTCCTGGGAGGATGACTCCAACTTCGACGCCCGCGTGTGGGACGTGTCGTCCTTCGCCAACGTCGGCACCATCAGCACCGATGCCACCGGTCAGTCCTATGTGCCGGCAGTGGTGGTGCCCATTCCGCTGATCGCGCGGGTGGAAGCCAATGCCTGCAGCAGCCTGGCCACGCAGCTGCAGCAGTTCGTCAACGGCGATTGATCGTCTCAGCAGCAGGTGAGCCATGAACAAGTCCTTCCCCGCCATGCGTGGTGTCCGTGCCCTGAGCCTCGTGCTGGCCGGCCTCTTCGTGCTCGAATCCTGTGCCGTGAACCCGGCCACCGGCCAGGGCAATCTGGTGATGATGTCCGAGAAGCGTGAGCTGGAGATCGGTCTGGAGGAGCACAACAAGGTGCTGCAGACCATGCCGGTCATGCAGGACCCGGAGCTCACGGCCTATGTCAACGAGGTCGGCCAGCGCCTGGCGGCCGTGAGTCACCGGCCTGACCTGACCTTCACCTTCACTGTCATCGACAGCCCCGAGATCAACGCCTTCGCGCTGCCCGGCGGCTATGTCTACA
>CAYQBR010000277.1:0-2515 GCA_964415735.1 uncultured Klebsiella sp.
GCAGAACCTCCAGTGACAGGGCAGTGTGGATGACATCAACGTTCAGGCAATGACCAGTCAAGGTCGGCAAAACTTCTCTACCTCAATCCTCGGCCCAGAGGCGCAGCAGATTGCTGCGCGTCTTCAGCAGCAAGTCCAGGCTCTCGCCCGCGTTCCCGCCGGCGCGCAGAGTGGCGATGACACGATCCAGGTCGAACAGCATCTCCCGGGCCTCGGCGCTGCGGACATGGCTGCGGAACCAGCCGACCAGCACGAGGCGCCGACCCCGCGTGACCGGCTCGACGCGATGCAGGCTCGTGGACGGGTAGAGCAGCATGTCCCCGGCCGGCATGGCGAAGGCCCGCTCGCCCGCCGGTTCGTCGATCACCAGCCGGCCGCCGTCGTAGTCGTCCGGAGCGTTCAGGAACAGGGTGAAGGACAGGTCCGTGCGCTGGCCGTCCATCAGGGCATCATCCACGTGCGTGCCATAGGACATGCCGGAGTCATAGCGGCTGAGCAGCAGCCGGACGACCGCGCGCGGCCGCGCAGCCGAGCGGATCAGGGGGTGGACGGTGAGCGCCTCGGCCACCCGGGCCAGCAGCGACTGCACCGCAGGTTCGCTGCGCGCCTGCAGATTGTGCTTGCGTTCGCGGGCATGCCAGCCGGCAGTGGCCTTGCCAGGGCTGAAGAGCGACTCCTCGGCCGCCAGGGCCTGGCATTCGGCGAGCAGGGCGGGCGGAAGGGGCTGCGATATCTGGAGCAACATGATGGCTCTTAATTGAGAATGATTCTTGTTAGGTGTAGGATGCTCCCCAGTTTAGAGGGCGTCCCGCCCGAATTCAAACCCGGCATCTGTCCCTTGGAGGCATCATGGAAATCAAGCAGCGAATCTGGCTCGGGGTCGGCATCATGCTCGCCACCAGCACCGCGTTCTACGCCGGCACGCGTCAGGGCGGGATGGACCACGACATGGCCGGCATGGAGGAGGAAGGCGGTGAAGGCGGCGAAGGCGCCACGTCGGCCGAGGCCATCGACAGCGATGCTGCCTACCTCGCTCAGCTCTCCTTCATCCGCGGGCATCTGAACGTGGGCGTGAACCTGTATCGCGAGAATGCGCTGGACGCCTCGGCGACCCACATGAAGCATCCGGCCGATGAGCTCTACACCTCGCTGGAGCCGGCTCTCGAAGCGCGCGGCGCGAAGGGGTTTGCCGCGCAGCTGGAGGCTCTGGCCGTGGCGGTGGAGCAGCAGCGGGACTCCGCGGCGGTCGAAGCGGCCTATGCGGACCTGCTGGAGGCCATCAGCCAGGCAGAGTCTGCGGTGAAGGACGTCGATGCTGCCACCGTGGCGGCCGTGATCGTCGATCTGGTGCGCACGGCCGCAGCGGAGTTCGACATCGCCGTGGGCGAGGGCGGGGTGCTGGAGAACGAACACGAATATCAGGACGCGCTGGGCTTTGTGCGCACCGCCAATGAGTGGGTGCCGAAGCTGGCGGCGCTGACCCAGAACGCCGAGGCCGTGGCGGCCATCGAGGCGCAGATCGCGCTGCTGTTGCCGGTGTGGCCGGGGCTGCGCGCGCCGGAGCGTCTGGACACGGCGCCCTCGGTGATTTACGGGGCTGCGGCCCGCATCGAGTTCGCGGCCCTGCGGCTCTGACGGCGGTTTACATCCAGCCCTTGCGCTTGAAGTACCAGTAGGGCGCGATGCCCGAGAGAATCATCAGGCCGATGGCCCAGGGATAGCCCAGCACCCAGTCCAGCTCCGGCATGAATTCGAAGTTCATGCCGTAGGCGCTGGCGACCAGGGTGGGGGGCAGGAATACCACGGCGGCGATCGAGAAGGTCTTGATGATCTGGTTCTGCTCGATGTTGATGAAGCCCTGGGCCGCGTCCATCAGGAAGTTCACCTTGTCGAACACGAAGCTGTTGTGCGGCAGCAGGGATTCGATGTCGCGCAGCAGCTCCCGCGCGTGCTCCGCGTGATCAGGCTGCAGCTTGCCGTGGCGCAGCAGGAAGGTCAGCGCGCGCTGGGTGTCCATCAGACACAGCCGCACCTTGCCGTTGGTGTCCTCATGCCGGGCCAGTTCGTCGATGGCCGATTCGATGGGGCTGTCGTTCTCCTCAAGCACCAGGTTGCTGGTGTGTTCCAGCCCTTTGTAGACCTCTTCCAGCGTGTCGGCCAGGTCGTCGATCTTGATCTCGAACAGCGCCAGCAGGATGCCGACCCCGTCCAGCACCAGGCCCCTCTGCCGCTTGGCGCGCATGCGCAGCAGACGAAACGCCGGGATCTCCCGCTCGCGCAGGGTGATCAGCTGATTGCCGGTGAGGGTGAAGGCCACGGTGGTGTTGCGCGGGCGATCCTCCACGTGGTGCAGGAACATCGAGTGCACGCGCAGGCCGCCGGCCTCGTCCCGGTAGGAGCGGGCGCTGGCCTCGATCTCGCCCACGTCTTCGGTGTCGGGCAGGGTCTGCCGATGCAACTCCTCCACGAGCGTGCGTTCCTCGTCGCTCGGGTCGACGAGGTCCAGCCACAGTGC
>CAYQBR010000278.1:0-2507 GCA_964415735.1 uncultured Klebsiella sp.
GGCCGAATTCATGGCCGACGAGCGACACAGTGGTGACCGTCAGCTGCAGAACCCATTGGCCGCCGTGCAGATGGGCCTGATCTACGTGAACCCCGAAGGCCCGAATGGGGTACCCGACCCCTTGCTGGCCGCACGAGACATCCGCGAGACCTTCGGCCGCATGGCCATGAACGACGAAGAGACCGTGGCGCTGATCGCCGGCGGTCACACCTTCGGCAAGGCACACGGGGCTGCGGCACCGACCGGCTGTGTGGGCGCCGAGCCTGCCGCTGCCGCCGTCGAGGAGCAGGGCCTGGGCTGGACCAACACCTGTGGCACGGGCAATGGCGAAGACACCATCACCAGCGGCCTGGAAGGCGCCTGGACCATGAATCCGACGGCGTGGACCATGCAGTTCCTGCAGAACCTCTACGCCTACGAGTGGGTGCAGACACGCAGCCCGGCCGGCGCCGTGCAGTGGGTGCCCTCTGACGCCAGCGCCGCGACTCTGGTGCCCGATGCCCACAACCCCAACGAGCGTCATGCGCCCATGATGCTGACCACCGACCTGGCTCTGCGTTTCGACCCGGCCTATGGCGAGATCTCCCGTCGTTTCCTCGAGAATCCGGAAGCGTTCGAACTGGCCTTCGCCAAGGCCTGGTTCAAGCTGACTCACCGCGACATGGGCCCGCGTGATCGTTATCTCGGGGACGAAGTGCCCGACGAAGTGCTGATCTGGCAGGACCCGGTGCCCGCAGTGGACCACCCGCTGGTCGATGCCGGGGATGTGGCCGAGCTGAAGGAGGCCATTCTCGACTCCGGTCTGAGCGTGCCGGAACTGGTGCGCACTGCCTGGGCGTCCGCGGCCTCCTTCCGGGGCACGGATCTGCGCGGCGGGGCCAATGGGGCGCGTGTGCGACTGGCGCCGCAGAAAGACTGGCCGGTCAACAACCCGCAGGAGCTGGAGCGCGTGCTGGCGCAGCTGGAAGAGATTCAGCAGGAGTTTAACGCGGAGCAGTCCGGCGGCAAGCGCATCTCTCTGGCCGACACCATCGTGCTGGCCGGTGTGGCAGCCGTGGAGAAGGCGGCAGCAGATGCCGGTCATGAGGTCGACGTGCCCTTCATGCCGGGTCGCACCGATGCCACGCAGGAGCAGACGGATGCCGCGTCCTTCGCCGTGCTGGAGCCGACCGCTGATGGCTTCCGCAACTACTATGACGCCCGCAACCCGCGCTCACCCGCCGAGATGCTGGTGGATCGCGCGAACCTGCTGACGCTGACCGTGCCCGAGATGACCGTGCTGGTGGGTGGCCTGCGTGCGCTCGATGCCAATGCCGCAGGCGTTGACCACGGGATCTTCACTGATCGCCCTGGCACGCTGAGCAATGACTTCTTCGTCAATCTGCTCGACATGTCCACACAGTGGGCACCGTCCGCGCAGGAAGGCGTGTATGAAGGGCGTGATCGTGCGACTGGCTACGTGAAATGGACCGCGACGCCCGTGGATCTGGCCTTCGGCTCCAGCTCCGAGCTGCGCTCCATCGCGGAAGTGTATGCGTCCGAGGACGGTCGTGAGAAGTTCGTGCAGGACTTCGTGGCGGCCTGGAACAAGGTGATGATGCTGGATCGCTTCGACATCTGACCAACGGGGAAGCCGGCTCTCAGGGGCCGGCTGCTGTGACGGCGACGTACCTGGTACGTCGCCGTTTTTTTTACAGTGAGAATTGCGCAGGCACCTCGGTCAGGACGATGTCGAAGACCGCAGGTGACAGGAAATACACCGCCGCCACGATGAGCGCGGCGGCGAGAATATTCACGATGAACCCGGCGCGCACCATCTCCAGGATGGTGAGCTTGCCGCTGGCAAAGATGATGGCATTGGGCGGTGTGCCCACTGGCAGCATGAAGGCGCAATTGGCCGCCATGGCGCAGGGGATCATGAGTGCGAACGGATGAATCTCCAGGGCCAGCGCCAGGGAGGCCACCACCGGCAGGATCATGGTGGCGGTGGCCGTGTTCGAGGTGATCTCGGTCAGGAACAGGATCAGCAGCGTGGCACTGGCAATGATCACCACCAGGTTCATGCCGTCGAGCACCGTGAGCTGCGAGCCCAGCCAGCTGGAAAGCCCCGTCTCGCGGAACCCGGCGGCGATGGCCAGCCCGCCGCCGAACAACAGCAGGATGCCCCAGGGAATCTCCTTCGAATCCTTCCACTCGAGAATGCGCCCGGCCTTGCCACTGGCACAGGGCATGATGAACAGCGTGACGGCGGCCGCGATGGCGATCATGCCGTCGCGCAGCTCGGGAACGAGTCCCGACCAGAGGAATTCGCGGCTGATCCACAGAAAGGCCGCGCCGGCGAACACGGCCGCCACCACGCGCTCCTCGAAGCCGATGGTGCCCAGCTTCGCGCGCTCGCTGGCAATCAGCGCCTTGCCGCCTGGGATCCCGCTGATGCGCATGGGAAAGGCGATGCGCCCCAGATAGAACCAGGTCACTGCCAGCAGGGTGACAACCACCGGCACTCC
>CAYQBR010000279.1:0-2504 GCA_964415735.1 uncultured Klebsiella sp.
AGTGGCTGCGCAGCACGCCCATCCAGCACGCCGACTTCGTCAACAAGCCCGCCAGTCGCCAGCGCTACTGGGCGCGCAGCATGATCGGCTGGCCGCGCATGCGCCAGGCGGCGCCCAATGCCGGCCATCTCGCGCTGGCCGAACTGGAGCGCGCGGGCCATGTCACGCAGCTGATCACGCAGAACGTCGACGGCCTGCACCAGCGTGCCGGACAGCGCAACGTGATCGACCTGCACGGCAATCTCGACACCGTGTTCTGTCTGCAGTGCGGGCTGCGTCTGCCGCGCGCACAGATGCAGGCGGCGCTGCACGAGGCCAACCCGTTCCTGCACAGCCCGCTGGCGCAGAGCCGCCCCGATGGCGATGCCGACCTGCCCGACGCCCTGCTGCACGACGTGCACGTGCCCGCCTGCCCGGCCTGTGGCGGCATCCTGAAACCCGAGGTGGTGTTCTTCGGCGGCACGATCCCGCGGGAGTGTGTGGCGCAGGTGGAAGCGGCGGTGAAGGACTGCGAGGCGGTGCTGGTGGTGGGCAGTTCGCTGACGGTGTTTTCCGGCTTTCGCATCTGTCGCGATGCGCACGCACAGGGCAAGCCGCTGGCCTGTCTGAATCTGGGCGTCACCCGGGCGGATGGCCTGTTCAGCCTGAAGGTGGAAGCGGATTGCGCCGCCACGCTGGCGGCCCTGCCCTCAGCGCTCGGGCTTTGAGATCACCCGGCCCTGCCACTCGAATTCCACGGCCCAGAGCGCCTGCAGGCCCTTGTCGTAGTCCCGCCAGAGCTGGGCGAAGGTCTGCTGGTTGAGCGGGTGGCGCTGCTCCGGCAGCAACAGCGCCAGCGGGCGCAGCACGTAGGCGTTGTGCAGGATCTCGGCGCGCGGCAGTTCGATGCCCTCGTGCACGCCGCACAGATCGCCAAAGCAGAGGATGTCGATGTCCAGCGTGCGATCGCTGTAGCGCGGCGACAGGCGGTCCCGGCCATGGGCATCCTCGATGGCCTTGAGCATCCCGGCCAGTTCGGCCAGCGGCAGCGTCGACTCGAAGGCCACCACCAGATTGAGGAAGTTGGGGCCGACGAAGCCCACCGGCTCGCTCTCGAACACGGGCGACACCTGCAGCGCGCCAAGCTGCTGTTCCAGCGCCTGCAGGCCGAGGGCGAGAGAGCGGCGGGCGTCGCGATTGCTGCCCAGACTGAGACTGATCAGCGCCATCGCCTACCACACTCCCGAGACAAGCGCGCTCGAAGGCTCGGGCCGCACGCCGCGCTCGATGAGAATGCCGACATCCCGCGCCTCGGGCACGGCATCCGGCTTGCTCAGCCGCAGCCGCAGCCAGGGCACGCCGAAGCGGGTCTGCAGGCGCTGGGCGATCTGCTCGGCCAGGGTTTCCAGCAGGCGGCATTCGCTGGCCTTGATGAAGGCGCACAGGTCCTTGCTGATGGCGTCGTAGTCCAGCGCCAGGGCGATGTCCTCGCTGTGGGCGGCGGGCCGGATGTCCGTGCCCATGTCCAGATCCAGCAGCACCGGCTGCGGACGCGTGCGCTCCCAGTCGTGGATGCCGATGATGCAATAGACGCGCAGGCCCTGGATGAAGACGATGTCCATCAGCTCGCCCTCGCCTGACCCAGCGGCGGCAGGGTGTCCAGCGGCCAGCGCGGGCGCACGTCCAGCGCGAGCGATGCCGCTTCGCCGGCCAGCAGGCGCTGACAGCCGGCATAGGCGATCATCGCGCCGTTGTCGGTGCACAGTTCGGGGCGCGCGTAGAACAGCTGACTGCGCTCCTTTTCCACCATGTCCTGCAGTCCGGCGCGCAGGCGGGTATTGGCACTGACGCCCCCGGCGATCACCAGAGACTTCAGCCCCGTCTCCTGCAGGGCCCGGCGACACTTGATGACCAGGGTCTGCACCACGGCATCCTCGAAGGCGCGGGCGATGTCAGCGCGGGTCTGTTCATCGATATCCTGGGCGGCGCCGCCATCCGGCAGGCCAGAGCGCGCCTCGGTCAGCGTGTTGCGCACGAAGGTCTTCAGCCCACTGAAACTGAAATCCAGCCCGGGTCGATTGGTCATGGGGCGGGGAAACTCGTAGCGGCCGGGCGTGCCCTTCTCGGCCAGCGCGGCCACACGCGGCCCGCCCGGATAGGCCAGGCCCAGCATCTTGCCCACCTTGTCGAAGGCTTCGCCGGCGGCGTCGTCGAGGGATTCGCCCAGCAGGAGGTACTGGCCGATGCCATCCACCCGCACCAGCTGGGTATGGCCACCGGACACCAGCAGCGCCACGAAAGGGAATTGCGGCGGCGTTTCCTCCAGCATGGGGGCCAGCAGATGACCTTCCATGTGGTGCACGCCGATGGTCGGCACATTCAGCGCCATGCCGAGCGCGCGTCCCACACTGGCGCCTACCAGCAGGGCGCCCACCAGACCGGGCCCCGCGGTATAGGCCACGCCGTCGATGTCGGCGAGGGTGGCGCCGGCCTTGTCCAGCACGTCCTGGATCAGCGGGAGCGTC